>JAXJVW010000150.1:0-11833 GCA_036308365.1 Muribaculaceae bacterium | reverse complement strand
CATTTCAGTGTATTCTTTGATGTGGTCGAAGTCTTCCTCGGACATGAAGCCCTCGTTGTACCACTGGCGGGGGAAACACTCGTAGTCCTGAGCCATCAACTCCGGGTCTTCCTCGTCGGCGTGGATAGCCTTGCAGAAGTTTATGAACTCGTCGTAGTCGTCGAAGGAGGAAAGGTCCACCCAAAGACCGCAGAGCGAGCCTTCGTTATACTTGGCGTAAGTACCGACATAGACGGAGGGTTCACCGTCGCAGGGGCTTTTGTGATCAGCGATTGCGTCTTCGAGTTCGGGAACTGTGAAGTCCAGTTCGTGGAGTCGGTTAACGACTCTCGGAGTGATGTTGAGTTCTCCAAATTGTAGTCTCATTGTAGTTGTAATTAAGGGGTTTAACATAGAGTTTTCTGTTTAATTTTTACGTTGCAAGAATTGGGAGAACTGAGAAAGTGAGATGAAGCAAAAATTTCCAGATAATTTTAAGGCTTGCCCGGTCAAAAATGAGGCTTGTACCATTTTTTATAAAATTGTCGCAGTAAATCCGTAGGCTTGTTTTGCGTTGAACGGTCAGTCCTACCTTTGCGACAGGAAAAATAACAGGGGGCTCGGCGGAAAAATCCCGGTATGGAAATGGAGATGAGATGAAAAGGCGGAGGTTTTAACTCACGCAGAGTGGTTCACCACCAACGACAGGGCTGTTTCCGGCTGAAGATGTGATTGCCAAAAGCCAATGCAGGTGTGCCCGAAGTGTCGGGGCTTACAATTATGGCAAGTGCAATGTCGGCGTTGTCGTAATGGGTAGACCTTTCCTCGGCGACAGCGACACCACTATGCAAGGCGGTCCACCGAGAGGCAGACCAGCACTGAAAAAGGCTCGGACTGCGAATGCTCCCACGCATACCGCTGAACTTCGAGGGCAAAGGCTGAGTAAGCCGACCTCCGAAAGAAAAGATAAACACAATGGCGAGCGACGACTATGGAGCAGACAATCCGACACCCGAAGGGCAACTGCGGAGTATGGGTCAGGCACACGGCACATCCGATTGAGTGCTACGAATGGGCGGTCTCGCGCTTCGGCAACGGAGCCGGGCTGTGCAATGAGATTACCAATTCCGGGCGCAACGTGTTCCGCCACGTCTGACCTCTCCCTCTCATCGGTAGTTTTCGCAAGGGAAGGCTCTTGAAACACTTTAACGAGATACTCGGCTCTACTTGGATGGCTGACAAGCACCGCCCGGAGCACAACGATTGCGTAGGGATAGAGCCGCAAAGGAAGAAAGTACTCGGCATTTTCTCGGATGTCGCGGAGCGAACCGCCCGGAGGTCGTTGTAACCGCAGGGCAAAATGTCGCTAATGGTCGTAATATTCAGAATTTCTCGGATGTCAGCTCGGCTGAACCGTGCGGAAGTCTTTGTAACTGGCGCACCAATTCTGCAAAGGAAGAAAAGCCCTCGGCTCTACTTGGATGGCTGATAAGCACCGCTCGGAGCACAACGATTGCGTAGGGATTGAGCCGCAAAGGAAGAAAGTACTCGGCATTTTCTCGGATGTCGCAGAGCGAACCGCCCGGAGGTCGTTGTAACCGCAGGGCAAAATGTGAGAATGGGAACGAGTCAGCGTCAAAATTCATGGCACGCCCTCGCATATGTATCAATTGACTAAATGTCATCGATGGACATTAAATCGATATTGGCATGATATTTGATATATTGACTAAATAGAAATTATTTAAACATGAAGAAGTTTTTCAACATCTCCATTTGGAAAGATAGTCTATCTGTAGCCATTGCCCTAATAGCTGCCATTGAAACCATTTTCGCAATTTGCGATTTTGGAGTTAAGGATTTTTATGAGATTAAATTATGGTGGGAAAAAATGGCTATAATATTGTCTGTCTTTGTGATAATTTGGATAATAACTGTTTCTATAAAATATCTATCCACTTATAAATCAGTTACCATCAACATAAATAACACTCCAGTAACTATTAAGCAAGGTGATATATTCTCATCTAATGATTGGAAAGTTATTCCCTTCAATGAATATTTTGACACTCAAGTTGATGACATAGTAATTGCTCATAATTCGCTTAATGGTATTTTAATTGACCATCATATTGATAATCTCCAAGATTTACAATATACCTTAAATAATCCGCCATCGGTCCAAAAACTACCTCATAAGATAAAAGGAGGGAGAATTTGTCATCCCTTAGGTCGAATAATAAAATATGGAGAATTTATGATTTTAGCTTTTACGCATTTCGATAATAATAATCAGGCCGTGCTGACTCATAATCAATATGAATCTTGCTTAAGAACTATGTGGAATGAAATAAGTAGAACGTATGCGAATAAACCGATAGCTTTACCGCTTCTCGGAGGGGGTATAACAAGGTTTGAGAATCCGTCAATTAAAACTGAACCTCAGTTGTTGAAGTGCTTGCTTTGCACTTTCCGGACATCTAATGCATCAATCAATCAACCGATAACAATTTATCTTACTCAAGATACGATTAAAAAAATTGATTTATACAACATAAAAAAACAATTTAAGTAATGGCTCGAACTAAAACGTATATTGCGGGAGATTGGGAAACTGACAAAAATGCCATAGACCAACTCTATTATTGGAACAACAGTAGTAAATGGGGGCTATCATTTTCTGATGCCCATGATTTGACCCAAGCAAGAGACTCAAGTTTGAATTGCTCTATAAAGCGTTCTCTTGCAATAAGACTTGACAGCTCCAAAACGTTTGTATTGGTTGTTGGAGACAATACCGATTCGTTACGAGCAGGAAGCTGCCAGTATTGCAGTAGTTACAATAGTTGGACTCGTTCATGCGCACGTGGACATACTGTAGATTATAGAAGCTACATAGAATATGAATGTGAAAAAGCCGTTGCCGATGGGCTCAATATAATTGTTTTATATAACAAAACCTATTGTGCAAAATCTAAATGTCCAGAACCCATTCGTAACAGAGGGTGCCATGTTCCAATGCAAAAATGGGTTGGTGATAAGCTGTTTTGGGACTACCAATCAGTAAAAGCAGCGTTTGACTATTATGGTTAACGTCGCCTCCAAAGACGGCTAAAATGTTTAGTATAAAGAGCGGGTATCTCTATCACATAGGGATACTCGCTCTGCTTACGACTTTGGCGTTGTTATTATTTCTTTCTGTTCAGCCATTCATCGCGGCGTTGAGCCTCGGCGAGAAGTGCGCGAGAGCGGAAGTGCGCTCCGCTGTGCACTTCCATATCGGTTATGGCGATGTGATAGCGTTCCTCAACGCAGCGGATAATCTGATGTATGCGACGGTAGTAGCTCCAAAGGTCGGTCAGTTCTTCATCAGTAAAGAGGAACGAGTAAGGCATTTCGTACTGTTTCATTGTTTCGGGAATTAGAGGGTTTGTATTGAGTTAGTCTTGTCTATCTTGCAGAGACGGAGCGTATAGGGCTTGCCGAGAGTTGCACTTTCCACCTTGATAAAGTCCTCGTTGTCGCGCCAACAATAGAATAATGAAAGTCGCATAGCGTCTATATCGCTGTCGGCGTAAAATCGCCAGTTGCCTTGTTTAGTGTAACATACATATTCGTACATAGTCGTGAAGTTTTAGAGGTTGGACGTTCTTTGCTTTGCAAAGCGCTAAAGCGATAACAGGAGAGAAAGTGAAGGAGGCTTATGCCTCCTTCGCTGCCTCGAACTGGAGGCGTTCATAGACGTTTTGGGAGATAGTCGCTCCGTAGCGAGCTTTGAGCAAGTGCATATATCGCATTGCGCTCTTGGCGGTCTTGCATCCGCAGCCTACGTTGTCCTTCGGAGCCACGCCCTTGAAGTAGACGTACCAGCGACCGAACTTTTGGATAGCCACGATGAGCTTGGGAGTTGTTGCCGGAGTAGTCTCGACGGCGGGAGCTGCGGTTTGAACTGCGATTTTTTCTGCTGATTTTTTAGTTTTCTTTGCCATGATTTTGAAGTTTTAGTGGATTTAACGATGTGGGCCGAAGCCCTAATTTTTACGTTGCAAGAATTGGGAGAACTGAGGAAGTGAGACGAAGCAAAAATTTCAAAAGAATTTTAAGGCTTGCCCGGTCAAAAATGAGGCTTGTACCATTTTTTATAAAATTGTTGCAGAAATCAGTATGCCTGTTTTGCGCTGAACGGTCAGTCCTACCTTTGTAACAGGAAAAATGGCTCGGCTTGCAGCGTTCCACGGAGACTTCAAGGCAAAGGAAACTAAGCAGGGAAAATAGCCAAACCGCCCCGACGGTGAGCTCGGCCACGACTCCGTACTCGGCGAGGCACAAAGTTCAACGCGGTACGTTCAAGGGCGAGGGGAAGGATAACGCGCTGTGGTTGTAGCCAAGAGCGGCGATGTATGTGCTTGCGCCCGGTACGGTAAGCGACTCCCGGAACGTCGGAGAATGTCGTAGGTCGTGGTAGCGTAGGCGGTGCCGGAGCGGTCTCCCGAAAGTCCAACCGATGAACGGCAATGTACTCTACCGTCTGACACAAACAAGGCTTTGGCGATTGCCGACTGATATATGCTCGGCGGCACACAATCTATTGGCGCGACAATGAGGGCAAAGGTGGAAAGTGTAGGCAAGACTGGCTCCGTCTCGATAGACAAGACCAATACGATCCCTCCCGGAACAAAGGTGCGAAATGCAGACGAACCTCTACGGAAGAACAGGACTTTGCAGCGTTGGGCGGTCAAATCGGCATAGAGCCGGTGGCGGAGAGCCGATAGATAAATGAGAGTGGAGATATGGTGATAAATGAGCGTGGGAAAAGGCTGCCCCGGCGGACAGCCTACCCTTTGAGGGAGAATGATTAGTAACCTGCGAAGCAGCTCTGAATCATTGTGTAATCGACGTTATCGAACTGGGAGGCTGCGATTTCCTGTGCCTCGTCTGCGCTACGGGCTTCGACTTCTACTGTGATGCTGTCGCCGTCGAAAGTGATTACTTCAACTGAGAAGTATTTGAGCTTGCGGTTGGAGTTGAGAGAGCTGTTGAAGATGCTGCTAACGTATGTCATGATTTTGAAGTTTTAGGAGGTTTTTAACTGTGCGCCGGGGCGCGTTTGATTTTTACACCGCAGAATATGCGGCTGACCAATCAGTGCCACCGGCACGTTAGCCGACAAGGGTTTGATGAAAAGGGCTTGTCCCCCTGAATACTCTTTTTCTTAGGCACGACAGAAAAAGGAAGATTTTTTAATCAAATTTACCTGCCCTTTTCGAGCGTAGATAAAGCCGCTAACTTCGCGAGTGGAAAATATCGGATGCGCTGAGGTGCGATAAATCAGTTAATCCCTCCTACAAACGGCTCGTCAAAATATGACCAATACGTTGCATCTTCGGCGGTTCTCCCAACCGCAACCAAATACGCCACTCCAATGCGTAATCACTGACGGCAAAAGCAGAAACCAACGCAGGGAAGCCCGGAAGATGATGTGCAGAAAAAGAAATCGCCCCAGTGAGAGGCGATGTAACAAATGGTAAGGGTCAAAGAGTTACTAAATCCCCAAAGGGGCATAATGCACGGTAAAGTTCCTTATACGCGAAAGTTCGCCACACCGAAGCGACTGTCCTTTATAAAAAATAGCGTAGCCACATTTACCTTTCACATGGTGTGGTATCTAAACATAAATGAATAATATAATTAAGCTAAAATGGTAACAATGAGCGGTTCAAAGTAAAAATATACAGCCATTGATTGCGATTGTTTGGCAAATTCTTTGTAACTTTGCATTTACGGTATGCCCTTTTACGAGCATATGGTAGACATATCGAAGATGAGCGTCAAACACTCAGTTATCTGATACTGAAAATCTGGACAATTTTCAATTCTACGCAGATAGCAATCAATGGCGCTCACGCTGGAGATATCGACCTGAAATATTGGCATATATCAAAAGCGTGAGCTTTTTACTTGTTACACGTAGAAGGCAGTCCAGAGCCTCGGTATAGTAGCACAGTTAAGAGGTTCACGCTTCTTTGTTAAAGTGACATTTAATAAACTTATCATATTATGACATGAGAACAACATTAACAACACTAATCCTTTTGCTTGCCTCATTTCTTTGGGGTAAAGCTCAAACGTACACGCTGGAGGATAAGTGGGTAGATTGCGGTAATAACACGCAATTATTAGACCCATACTATTCACCGGGTGTTACATTCACTTGGACAGGCTCATCCAAAGGAGGAAAAGCAAATGGACAAGGAATCGCAACAAAGTATGTGAACGGCAAGTTTGAGTCAAAGTATGAAGGTACCTACCGTAATGGCATCCGTGAAGGTAAGGGAACATTCACTCACATGGACGGTTCGGTTAAGACCGGCACATTCGTGAATGGCCAATTAACTGGTAAAGGCACCGTCAAAGATGAAAATGGCAATTCATATGAAGGTGACTTTATTAACTACCGTATGCACGGCAATGGAACTTTAAGATGGGGCAATGGCTCGACCTTTGTGGGCTATATGGTAAACGATGCCCCATATACCGGCAAATATACCTCCTATTCCGGTGAAGTTACTTACATTCAGGACGGAGAGCCAGTAGAACGCATAACAGAGTCTAAATCCGGATACTCACCTAAAATCGGGCAACAAGTTCGGGAATACTTTGACGAGAAATGGAATCGTTGTGAACCCAAACAAGCATCTTACTATCGACTGATTACCTATTCTGCTCCCAATAAGCCTAATGGTGTTGTAAAAGATTATTATATCAGCGGCGAATTACAGTCTGAGCAATATCCCATCTTCATTGATTATGATGATGAAGGAAAGACCTTTATGGAGGGAACACAAACGTTCTATCATAAGAATGGCAAAGTGGCAAAGACTGCATACTTCTATAACAATCTGCCGAATGGGCCAATAACCGAATATTATCCTGATGGGGCTGTGGCTTCGGAAGCATTCTTTACTATGGGGGTACCTAATGGAGATTTGATTCAATATTATCCCAATGGCAAATATGCAACAGTAGCAAAATACGAGAATGGTCAGTTACATAATAACAAGTATCTTCAGATAACTGAGGATCAAATGGTGTTCTTGGTTTATAATGAGGATTTTGCACGTAATCACGATGCATGGGAGTTCAAAGGACAGCCGGGTATTGTTCAGGTAAATGATGCAGAATCAATTTCCATGCAAGCCAACCCGGAGAGGACAATTTCAGGAGGCATTTACACCGGCTTCGCTCCTATGAGTGAGAATATTATCAGTGTTTTGACTAATCAGCGCAATCCCGGTCAAGGCGTTGTAACACTACTTTTTGGATTCAAGGATTGGGATAATCTTTGTGCGTTTTCAATAGCCGGGGACTCATACTCTTTTACATATAAGAAAAATGGTGTTGTTGTGCAGAATGACGAATGGAAGAAATCATCAGCTATTAATCCTGACGTCAATAAACTTATGGTTGTGAACAGCGGAGACAAAATAACGATGTATGTTAATGATGTTCCACTCGTTGAGACTGGAAGAATTTACTATGATGGTTCATTCTTGGGTGTTTCTTTATACAATGCTTCGGAGCAACCAATAGTAATTGATGCTGCAC
Organism: Muribaculaceae bacterium; assembly: GCA_036308365.1. GTDB lineage: Bacteria > Bacteroidota > Bacteroidia > Bacteroidales > Muribaculaceae > CAJUPY01. Next base: position 4,249 of record JAXJVW010000150.1, on the reverse strand, counting down.
AGTTATCAGTGCAGGAACTTGTTGACCCACACAATATCGCACAAGAATATTTGCCCGAAGAAAAAACCGACCCTGACGCATGGAAAGGGAATGGTTCGGGATTCTTCCTAAATCCTAACGGCTACATTGCAACAAACTATCATGTTGTAGATGGTACAACAGCACTTCAGGCAAACTTTACCCGAAATGGTAAAACAGAATCATATCCGGCAAGTGTGGTAGTAACTGACCCACAGAACGATTTGGCAATTATTAAGATTGATGATAAGTCATTCAATGGAGAAGGTTCGCTTCCATATGGATTAATGACCCGTACAAAGGATACAGGTAGTGAGGTGTTTGCAATGGGGTTCCCTATTGCGGACGTAATGGGTTCTGAGGTTAAATTTACTGATGGCAAAATCAGTTCAAAAAGTGGTATCGGAGGTGATGTTAGAGTTTATCAGATTTCCGTTCCTATCCAACCTGGCAACAGCGGTGGCCCACTCTTTGATATGGATGGAAATGTAGTTGGCATTACAAGTTCCGGTCTTAATCGCGACTACTTCAAGTCGGAAAATGTCAACTATGCTATTAAAGCCTCTTACTTAAAAAATCTTATGGAGGCTTGCCCTGAAGAAATCATTTTGGAAGAAAAGGTCGAAACTCCGGCAGCCACTACTTCACTTACAGACAGAATTAAGCAGTACGAAGGATTTGTCGTACTCATATTAACTAAGTAACTAAATATCGACAATATGAAAAAGATAGCATTATTCATTGCCTTGTTTGCCGCTACAATGAGCGGTATGGCTCAAACAATCGAAGAAAAGCCCGAAGTACAGGGTGAAACCTCCGAATCGCTCGCTGCAGTAAAGCTCGCTAATCAAGTTCTCCGCTACGGCTATGAGAATCAGTCTACCCTTGCGCTGCTTGATGCGCTTCAGATTTTCTCTGAAAATCCCACACAGGCTCTCAATGCCACAAAGAGCGGTGAAGCAGTTGACGAAACTAAAACTGAGGGGAAAAAGGCTCATGTGTCATTTAACTATGAAGCAGTGTTAGCTGATGCAAAGAAATTCGCTGATGGCGACCCCAACCTCCTCGCACTCATTGATAATATTGACGCAGAGGCTAAGGGTGCACAACGAGGCAACATTAATGGTCCGTCTCGTGACTATTCAGCTGTAAATGGGAACAGCTATTTAGATTATACCGCAAGTTTCATAGCAAATGAATTGGCAGAAGTTCTTGTGTCAGGTGATGGTGATACTGATCTTGACCTTTATGTCTATGATTCCAATGGTAACTTGATAGAAAAGGATACGGATTATAGCGATGACTGCTATGTTCGTTGGGTACCGAAATGGACTGGCCGCTACACAATCCGCATAGTCAACCGTGGCCCGGTATATAACCGTTTCGTAATTCTTACAAATTAAATCAACTGGAGTCGGGAGAAACCGTTCAATTCTCCCGACTCTACTCCTAAGTGTATGCCATTCTCAATTAGATACCTACGCAGATCTTTTGCTCTCATTAGTATAGTTACTATGTTCATAGTAACAAATACTCTTATGGCACAACACTCTATAAGTATTGTGCTTCAAAATTTATTGGAGAATGGCGATTTTGATGCAGCAAACAAAGCAATAAAAGTTTATTCAGTCAATGAATTGTCTGAGTTGCCTGATTCCGTACTATTTGATTACTATTATCTAAAAGCGGCAATTAAGGGGAATGAGGGAAACGAAAAAAGCAAGTTGAAATATTTGATTGCAGCAAAGAATCTTTGTGAAAAATCGCAAGGAATTCATTCACCGGTTTATCTTGAACTTTGTTGGGCAATTGGAAAGTCATTCGAAGAAAGCAGAGATACGATATCGGCATTTGAAATATACCAAGCTGCGTTAATACAAAGTATCGGGTTATATTCGCTCCAGGATGATGACGTGAAGTGGCAATATGAAGATATCGAGAATAAAGTTATTGCTTGGTATAAAAACAAAAATCTCAGGTCTGAAATGATAAAGCATCGGACTCATCTATTACCAAGAGAAATAGGAGAAGATGCTGTGCAAAATGATATGGAGTTTTACCTCCAGTTTTATCAAGACGACCATTCTAAGCTACTAATCTCAAAAGCAGACTCTCTTTCTAATGTAAACCAATGGGATGAAGCAGCCGTCATTTACATGGAGGTTGCTAAAAATAATTCTCAAAGTCCTATCGCCAAAGCCACGTTACAAGAATTGGCGGCGATGAACTATATTAATTCCGAGAATTTTCAACAAGCAGAAGAACTACTGCTCGATAATATTCAAATACTTGAGAATTACCGACAAGCTAAAGCGTATAGGCGAACTCTCTCTCAGCTCTCTAACTTATATAATGCAATTCACAACTACTCAAAAGCAAAAGATTATGCCGGTCAAGCAAAATTTTGGTATGAACACAATTTAGATTTCAGTCGCGGTTATATTTTATGTCTACATCGTTGCGCAACTCTTGAGAGAGGAAATCAAAACTATTTCCTCGCATTGCTTATAGAAGATGTTGCATTGCAAGAATTGTATAGAAATAAGGTTTTAGGAACCTTGTCAGGAAGTCCGACTTCGAGAGAAGCGTTTCTTGCCAATATACTTTCGAGTGCTGCGCTTCATTATAATCAATTTGGTTTTCGGAGGGAGGCTTACGAGAATTTAGAGGAAGCAATTAAGATAGCAGAATTACATGGTCTTGATGCAAGCCCTTATTATAGTAATATGGCTGAAATATGCGTGGCTGATAAAGATTTTGATAGGGCAGTATCAGTTGAAGAGACAGCATATAGACTTTCCCGGAGTGATAATAATAGAATTCAAATAGGTACAGGCTTGTGTTTGAGTCAATTTCTTGCTCGGCAATCCATTTCGTCAAACGTAGTCAAGGAATGTTCAAACTTTTTACAATCGTTAGTCCAAAATACCTTTGCATTCACGTCAATAGAAGAAAGGCAAGCATTTTGGAGTTATTTTGAGTATTATTTCCCATTATTGAATTTCCTTGCCTATCAAACCGGGAATGAAAATCTTTATGGTCAAATTTATAATAACATATTGATAGAAAAGGGACTTCTTCTTCGTACTGCAAATGAGTTAAGAGACCAAATTATAAATTCTAATGACCGAACCGACATAGAGGCATATAACACTATGCTTAGGCTGCGAAGCACATTACCGAGTCTTTCAAATCAAGAATCAGACTCTATAAAGCTTGAAATAGAAAGATTGGATAAACATCTGACTCGAAAATATTCTGCTTATTCAGGATACACAAAAGGATTCGAAACAACATGGGAATATGTTCAAAACAGCCTAAAGGATGATGAAATAGCAATTGAATTTTATAATATTCCGCAGGTTAGTTGGCATGAAGATGGCAGTGATGTTGATGGGAAATATCGTTATTGTGCCATTACTCTACGAAAAGATTATCAAACGCCGCATATTATCCCGCTATTTACAGAAGATGAATTGGACGGTATAGAACGAGAAGACTTATATGAGACTGACTCAATCTACAAGATGGTATGGAAGCCTCTGGAGCAAGAACTCAAGGGGGTAAGGAATGTCTATTTCGCAGCAGATCGTGAACTGCACAAGATTGGTATCGAGTATGCTCCTACTTCAGAGAAGGAGAATATTGGGGATAAGTATAATCTTTATCGGCTATCTTCGACACGTATTTTAGCAGAGAATAAAACTCATAATAAAAAAGAAACTGCTGTCCTTTATGGTGGTCTAAAGTATGACTTGGGTAAAGAGGAACTAATCGCAGAAAGCCGTTCCGGGGATTATCATCCGACTTCAACATCAAGAGCGTTTTCAACTGAGAATAGCCGATACGGTGTGAAATATCTTCCCGGTACGTTAAAGGAAGTAGAAGAAATATCTCATAGCTTCAGAACAGCACCACGATTGGTTACAGACGTAAGCGGTACTGAGGAGTCGTTTAAGTCTCTGGCAGGCTCATCAACAGATATTATCCATCTTGCTACTCATGGGTTCTTCTGGAGCAATGAAGACGCTAAAAATCGTGATTACGTTACTTTCCTAAATCCAAACAATAAGGATAAGCAATCTAACGAAGACAAGGCTCTTATGCGCTCAGGTCTCTTCTTTAGCGGTGCTAATATTGGACTTAAAGGCGAAACTTTGCCTGATGACGTTGAAGACGGCGTACTGACGGCATGGGAACTTTCCAATATGAATCTCGGCCATATTGATAT
>JAXJVW010000149.1:0-1099 GCA_036308365.1 Muribaculaceae bacterium | reverse complement strand
CCTTGATAACTCCTATGTGCGCTATCCCTTTCGCTCCCCCGCCGCTAAGAACAAGTCCGACGGACTTTGGTTGTGACACAAGAGAATCGGCGGGGATTGTCGCGTTGATGGAGAATCCGATCAGCAGCGATAAAGCGAAGAGTAAGCGTGACATAGGAATCGGTTATCTGAGGTTTTGATTGTTTCGTTAGATGATTCAGGTTCGTCGAGCAACGTTAGGGGTGTCGCTGGGGTTCAGGCCATAGGGCATGTGGCGACGAACATGGTGCGGCATACATCGGCGTATGTCGCTGAGTTTAGCGCCGGGGCTCACTCCATCACGTAGGGACGGAGAATGTCACGCCAGTGGAGATAGCCGTTGCCCATCAGGTGGAGGCCGTCGTTAGTGAAGCGCGCGTCGAGGTTTCCGTCGGCGTCGACGAATGCCGGATGTGAGTTGATCCATGTGAATCCTTTCTCTTTCGCCTTAGGCTCAAGGAGTTTGTTGATGTCGCGGATCACTTGCTCTTTGTCCTTGACGGCTTTGTAGCGGCCGAAAGAGTTGTTTATGGGGAGCAGGCTCTGGACGTAGAGGCGTGTTGTGGGGGTTTCGGTTCGGATGAGGTCGATCAGGCTTCCGAGGGCAGATGCTATTGAGTCGGCTGTCAGATGGTGTGACACGTCGTTGACTCCGCACAGGAGGAATATTTTTGCCGGTTTACCTTTCAGGATAGGTTCGATTCGCTGACGGATACCTTCCACCACATCGCCGTTTATTCCTCGGTTTTTGATGTTTGGCATTCCGAACAGTTCGTGCCATTCGCAACCGTGGGTGAGGGAGTTGCCGAGGAACACTATGTCGGTGCTGTCAACGGGGAGTTCGGCGAACAGCGAAGCGCGCTGGTAATAGAGTTCGGTGTATTTTTCGGCTTTTTTCTGTGCGGCGATCGGCATGAGTGCCATGGCGGCTAACAGTGTCAGTAAAAATTTTCGCATGTCAAAATAAATGGCTATATTGTTTGGCTCGGAAAGGACCGGAGAACGGCCTGAGGGGCCAGTTCTCCGGAATCCGTATATCCGCTTGCATTAGAAACTGTTTTAAATTTATTTTATCTTGTCT
>JAXJVW010000148.1:0-8416 GCA_036308365.1 Muribaculaceae bacterium | reverse complement strand
CTGCGATAAATAAATTTAAACAGTTTCTTAATCGCCGGTGCATGACGCACGCGCTCCGGCTGACGGAGATCTGCGCGTCAGCCGGAGCGCGTGTGGCGGTTTGCTCAGGCTTGTGAGGGTTTGTTGTCGATTTCTTTGGGGTAGGCAATCCTGACGTGATACATGGTTCGGAGTCGGGCAATGAAAGCTTCCTTTATCACTTTGATGTCGAGGAACGAGAGTGGCGATTCCGAGTGCAGTCCTTGATTAACCTGCGAGTCGATGATTTTGTTGACCAGATCGGTCAGAGCTTCGATGGAGTGTTCCGGGAGCGACCGTGACGCTGCTTCCACGCTGTCGGCCATCATGAGCAGTGATGCTTCGCGGGTGTTGGGGTTAGGTCCGGGATAGGTGAACGGTGCCGGGTCGATTTCTTTTCCGGGGTTACGCCGTTGTTCCATTGTGTAGAAATATTTTACCAAACCTTTGCCATGGTGTTGCGAGATCATGTCGCTGAGGATAGAGGGGAGTTTGGCTTTGTCGGCCATTTTCAGACCCTCTGTGACATGGCTGATTATTATGGATGCGCTCTGAGCGGGGGTCAGGGCATCGTGGGGGTTGATTCCATGTTGGTTTTCAGTGAAGAACGCCGGGTTGGCCAATTTGCCTATGTCGTGGTAGAGAGCACCGGCACGCACTGTCAGGGGATTCGCACCGATTTTACGTGCGGCGTCGCTTGCCAGAGAGCTCACTGACATAGAGTGCTGGAAAGTTCCCGGGCATTGTTCGGAGAGGTCGCGCAGCAGCGGGTTGTTGATGTCGGACAGTTCAACCAGGGTTACCATTGAGGTGAGCGAGAACATTTTCTCGAACACGAAAATGAGGATGTAGGCGAAAGAAATCAGCACACTGTTGATGGCGAAGAATCCCATCAGTTTGCCTGTGGTGGCCGAAAGAGTTCCGGTTTGCAGCAGTTCCATCGACAGGTAGCTGACGGCGTAGGTTATGAACACAAACAGGGCCGTGCGCAGCAGCTGAGAGCGTCGTGAGAGCTCCTGGAGCGAGAATATGGCTACGAGTCCGGCGAGAATCTGGATGATTATGAATTCGATGGGGAATACGGCCAGCGGAGCGCAGAGGAGGATCTCCACCACATGACACATGAAAGCTGTTCTGGAGTCGAAGAACACCACCATCATGATCGGTAGTATCGCGAAGGGGATGAGGTAGATTCCGGAGTTTATGATCGGTGCCACGATTGTGGCGCAGATGTAGAGCATTGTGATGGCGAGCAGAATCGAGCCGAGGCGTTTGATCGAGAGATAGTCCTTGCGGCGGTAGATCCAGAGGTAGAGCAGCAGCGAGGCGAGCAGTGAGACGATGAAGAAGATTTGTCCCAGGCCGACGTAGATGTTTTTGCTCGTTGAGGTGTAGCTTCGTGATTCGAGCATCTGCTCGTAGGTTGACAGGATTTCATAGAGCTGCGGAGTGACTATGTCGCCCCGGTCGATGATGCGTTCGCCTTGCTGCACCACGCCAATGGCTGCTTCGATGGGTCGCAGGCGGTCTTCGTAGAGACGTTCGGTTGCGGTTGTGTCGACAACAATGTTCGGTTGCAGCATGTTGGCGAGCTGAAAGTCGGTGATGGCGCGGCGTGCCTCAGGAGAGTTGAACAGGGAGTCGATGCGAGCGTAGGCCATGCGTGGGGTCCGTAGCATGGCGGCGTTGCGTTTGACTATGTTGTTGTTTTCCACGAAAGCCACCTCTTTGATTCCCCGGGCGCGGATGTAGTCATCGTAGAAGTCGGGCGAGACGATTCCGTCGGCGTAGAGCGCTGTCACCACGTTGCGGAGCCGGGTTCGTTCGGTAGGGTTGATGTTGGGGATGGCCAGTAGGCGGTTGAGCACCGTCTTGCGGGCGTTGTCCTGGGTTTGCATTATTGGGGAGAACGACCGGTTGAGTGAGTCGCGCAACTGTTTGACCGACAGGGAGTCGCGGAACACCGGGATGTCGAACGGGGCAGTCAGCAGAGAGTGTGTCCATGGGCGGTTCATCTCAAATTGGAAGTGGCGTGAGTCCGATCGTGGGAAAAACAGCATTATCAGGGCTATGGCAGCCAGGATTATCAATGAACGGGTTATGTTTTCTTTTTTCAGCATATTTTTCAACTTGAGATTTCAGAAATAGTGAGAATTCCGCCCGGTGTGGAGTGGGCCGGAAGTCAGAGGATTCGTGTGACCTGTTTGACCCCTTTGACCGTGGCCACTTTGTTGCATAGGTCTTTGACCACGTCGTTGTCGGCCACTTTTATCCAAAGGTCGCAGTGGAACACTTCGTTGACTGCTTCGATGTTCATTTTGCGTATGTCGATGGCCAGGTGTGAGGAGATCATCTGGGTCAGTTCCTGGAGAATTCCGAAGCGGTCGATACCCTCGATGTGGATCTGCGCGGGGAAGAAGGTTTTCTGCACGTCCCATTTCACTTGAATGAGTCGTGTTCCGAAGCTCGCTTTGAGAGCCAGTGCCCTGGGGCAGTCGATTGAGTGCACTTCGACCTCGTTGTTGTCGTTGATGAAACCGATGACATTGTCGCCCGGAATGGGGTTGCAGCATGAAGCGATAGTGTAGTTTGCGCCGTTCTCGTCGCTGCGCAGAATGTAGGTTTCCTTCCGGTTGATTTCGTTTTTGCGTTCCACCTCGGCCTGTTCCTCGGCGGCTTTTTTGCCCCGTCGGAAAATCAGTCGTGAGAGGAGTGACTCGTTTTGTTTCTTCATCATCCTGACCACGTAGTCGCCGAGGGTTATCTCACCGTTTCCGATACGGAGGTAGAGTTCGTCGCGGTTGGCTACTTTGCATGTTCCCAGGAGTTTGGTGAAGCTTTCGTTAGTTTCTTTGATGTCGTTGTTTTTCAGGAACGTCTCGTAGAGGTCCTTACCGACGTCGATTGTCGGGCGCTGGGCTTGTTTGAGGGCCTGCCGGAGGCGTGTTTTTGCTTTAGCGGAGGCGAGAAACGACACCCACTCCTCCTTTGGTTTCTGCGATTTCGAGGTAAGCACCTCCACCTGGTCGCCGCTTTTGAGTTTCTGGCTCAGCGGCACGAGTTTGTGGTTCACTTTTCCGGCAATGCAGTGGAAACCCAGTTGGGTGTGGAGGTTGAAGGCTACGTCGAGCACCGAAGCGCCTGCCGGGAGTGTCAGCAGTTCACCTTTGGGGGTGAACACCACGATTTCGGTTGCGAAGAGGTTCAGTTTGACGGTGTCGAGGAAGTCGATCGCGTTAGGGTCGGGGTTGTCGAGGATCTCTTTGATGGTCTGGAGCCATGCGTTGAGTTCGCTTTCCTCGTCGCCTTCGCCGATTTTATATTTCCAGTGTGCGGCGAACCCTTTTTCGGCGATCTGGTCCATCCGTTGCGAGCGGATTTGAATCTCCACCCAGTTTCCGTCGGGCCCCATCACCGTCAGGTGCAGCGCCTGGTAGCCGTTGGCTTTGGGGATGGAGAGCCAGTCGCGTGTGCGTTCGGGGTGCAGGCGATAGAGTTCGGTAATGGCGGTGTATATGCTCCAGCAGATTTGTTTTTCCTTCGACTGGTCGTCGCATTCGAAGATTATTCTCATCGCGTAGAGGTCATATACCTCCTCGAAAGGGATATGTTTCGACTCCATTTTGTTCCATATGGAGTAGACGGATTTCATTCGGGCCTTAGCGTCGAATTTGATCCCCATGTCGGTGAGTTTTTCCAGAATGGGTGCAGCGAAGTCGGTGTATACTTCGTTTCGGCGTTGTTCGGTGGCTTTGATTTTTTCGCTGATTTCCTTGTAGGCCACCGGATGTTCATATTTGAAGCTGAGGTCCTCGAGTTCGGTTTTGATGGCGAACAGGCCTAAGCGGTGGGCCAGCGGGGCGTAGATGTAGAGTGTTTCGCCGGCGATTTTATATTGTTTCGCCGGGGCCATAGAGCCCAGGGTGCGCATGTTGTGGAGGCGGTCGGCCATTTTAATGAGCACCACTCTGATGTCGTCGCTCATTGTCAGGAGCAGTTTGCGGAAGTTCTCAGCCTGGGCGGACGCTTTGGCGCCGAAAATGCCGCCGGAGATTTTTGTCAGCCCCGACACTAATTGCGCAATTTTTTTCCCGAAGTGCTGTTCAATGTCTTCGACGGTGAATTCCGTGTCCTCGACCACATCGTGGAGCAGTGCGGCGCATATGGATGTAGAGCCGAGTCCGATTTCCTGACTGGCTATTCGAGCCACTGCAATTGGGTGCAGAATGTAGGGTTCGCCTGAGCGGCGTCTGATTCCTTTGTGGGCTTCTTTGGCGAATTCAAAGGCTCTGACAATGATTTCCACTTTTTTTCTGTGGTTGCTTTTGAGATATCCGTTGAGCAGGTCATTGAAAGATTCCTGAATCATCGCCTCTTCTTCCAGTGGTGTCTTGTTGTATTCCTCCATAGTGTCCATTCGGTGTGAAGTTACAAATTTAATGATTAAGGTTGAGAAAATGAAATAAATTGAAAAAAATCTGATTCGAAAATTTTCAATGCGATTTCACAATGCGATTTCACTGCGGTATGTGTGAAATTGTTGTTCATAGTGGGTTGTGTATGGAAAAATGTCGGTTGGATGAAATGTTATGTATTATTGATATTTGAATGGCAAAAAGATGTGAATTTAAGCGAAAAAGGTGAAAATATGAATTTTTAAGGCAGAAATATGGAAAAAAGTTTGTGTGGGTGAAAAGTATGTATTAAATTTGCAGTGTCCGATTGGTATGATTTACATTCATATAATTTATTTTTGCTCAAAGGTACATGGGTAAGCGGGGCTTAATGGCCCGGTGAACCATCCAAGTAATTTGATTTAATAATTTAATTTATTGTTGGAAGTAATAATTCATAAGGAATAGTTTTTTTAATAGAATTAGTTTTAGGTTTGGATTTTTTTTCTCAATCCCGTCAGGGATCACGGGTGCTTGTGAAAGCGTCCTCGAGGAAATAAAAAGGGGTACACCTTTTGGTGTATCCCTTTTTGTTTCGGATTGTTTCTTATAAGTGATTGTTTTGCGGAGGTTTACCTCCGTTATGCGTGGAGGGCCGACGGGGCCGCGCGCATGTGTGGCGGATGGGCTATTTGAAGCGCCAGGTGATTGTTCCGGTTTGGTTTTTGTCGCTGTTAGGGAGCGGGGAGAATCGGGTTGCCAGTGTAGCTTTGATGGTTCGATTTCGCATGGCGTTGTCGCCTGCGGCGTTACCTTCGCCGCCTGCGTAGGTGGCTTCGATGACTTTGCCTTCGGGGTTAACGGTGACATTAACCCGGATTGTACCGGATTTTCGGCTTGAGTTCGGACCCCATTTGACGATAGTTCGTCCGGCGAGGTCATGGCCCTGTTCACCGGTTGGCAGACCTGACACTCCGTCGCCCTCACCTTTTCCGCTGACGCCGTCGCCGTTGCCTTTGCCTGAGAAGTTCATCTGTCGGCTGATTTTGTCGCGTGTTGCCTGTTCGCGGCGTATGCGTTCAATCTCGGCGAGTTCCTCTTTGGTGGGTCCGTTTTTTTCAGGTTTTTCCTTTGGAGCCACTTTCATGGGTGATTCCTTTTGCGAGGCTACCAGCGGGGGAGTTTGACCGGCATCGCCTGTGTTGTCGAGGTCGGGACCGTCCTGGAAATTTTCGCCCGGAGCGGGTTCGGCCAGAGGGGCGTCAGCTGGAGAGACGTCGCGGAGCATGTCGCCCAGATTGATGTAGTCGCTCACCAGCAGAATCTCCGAGCTGTCCACCGGCACACGGCTGTCGTCGGGGTCGTCGGGAGGCCACCGCAGGAAAGTCGATGTGAACACCAGCAGCAGTAGCAGGTGCACTGCCACGGCTACTGAGGCTGCTATTAGTTTGTCACGTTTCATTGCGGGATGGCTGATTTAGGGGCGGGCTTTGTTGCGAGTACCATCTTGTAGTTTCCGTCGGCGCCGATGTTGAGGATCTCGACGATTTTTCGGTAGGGCACCTCCTCGTCGGCATAAAGCGCTATGAATCCTTCGGGGTCATTTTCGCGGGCGAGCTGCAGAAAAGTGACCAGGGTTTCGTTTGTCATAGGCTGAGGTTCTTCGCCGTTGTATGAGGCGAATAGGTTCGAGTTCATGTCGAGGTAGATGGTGGTCGCGGGTTTTATGGCTTTTTGCTGTGAGCTTTCGGGGAGGTTCACTTCAAGGGCGGTCGGCATCACGAAGGTTGATGTCACCATGAAAAATATGAGCAACAGGAAGATGACATCGGTCATTGATGCCATGGAGAATGTTGCTGACATTTGGTGTTGTGACTTTATTGCCATGAGTGGGGCTTGGTGGGTGATGTTTGTAATTGGTGGATTGAAGAAGGTGGGGTCGCGGCCGTTGCCATGAGGCTACGTGGTTATGCCGCAGGGGTGGGGAAGTGTCAGGCGGGCTCGTTGAGCAAGTCCATGAATTCCATGGTTTTAGCTTCGAGCAGGTTCATGACGTGGTTTATGCGCGCCACCAGATAGTTGTAGGCGAAGAGGGCGATGACGCCAACCACCAGACCGGCCACTGTTGTCACCAGGGCGGTGTAGATGCCGCCGGCGAAGGTTGAGATGGAGGCGGCGTTGCCTTGTGATGAGATGTCGAAGAAAGCCTGCACCATGCCGATAACCGTTCCGAGGAATCCGAGCATCGGCGCACCGGCGGCTGTTGTGGCGAGCCAGGGGAGACCTTTGCCGAGGTTTGCCACCTCGATGTTTCCGGTGTTTTCGATTGTCACGAGCACATCCTGCATGGGTCGGCCAATGCGGGAGATACCTTTTGCGATGAGCCGTGAGTAGGGAGAGTTGTCTTTTTTGCACAGGTTCATCGCGCTTTCTATTTCACCTTCGTGAATGTAGTCCTTGATGCGTTTCATGAAGTTTTCATCGTGGCGAGCGGCGCGGTTGATGACAATGGCCCGTTCAACCAGGATGTAGATGCTGATCAGTGAGAGGATGAGCAGAGGAATCATCAGAATTCCACCCTGCATGCAGAGGTCCCAGATGGGGAGAGAAGTCTCGGTCACTTCGGGCACGGCGCTTTGCTGTGCTGCGACGTTGTTGATTGTGTCGTTGACCACCTCGGTGAATGTTTCGTCGGTGTTTATTGTGTCGATAAAAAGAGTAAGCATGTGAGTTGGTAAAAAAAATATGGTGATTAGTTATGGATTTCAAACGAGAGCTTCCTTGTAGAGGCGGATGGTTTCCTTGAGGCCGAAATAGAGTGCGTCGCAAATCAGGGCGTGGCCAATGGAGACCTCGTTGAGATAGGGCATGCGCGAGTGGAAGAACTTGAGGTTATCGAGGTTGAGGTCGTGTCCGGCATTGACACCTAATCCGGCTTGGTGAGCGGCTTTCGAAGCTGTAACAAAAGGAGCTATGGCGGCTTCGGGGTCGCGGGGGAACATGTCGGCGTAGGGTTTGGTGTAGAGTTCGACTCTGTCGGCGCCGGTTCGGGCGGCGGCTCTGATGTTGTCGGGGTCGGTGCCCACGAAGATCGATGTTCTGATGCCGGCGTCCTTGAATTTCTCGATAATGTCGCAGAGGAAGCTGAAGTTAGCTTCTACATCCCACCCGGAGTCAGAAGTCAGCTGCGAGGGGGAGTCAGGGACCAGAGTCACCTGTTCAGGACGCACCCTGAGCACCAGGTCGATGAATTCCGGAGCGGGGTAACCCTCGATGTTGAATTCAGTTTTAACAATGGGGCGGAGCCGGTGCACGTCGTCGCGGCGAATGTGTCGTTCGTCGGGGCGCGGATGCACAGTAATGCCGTCGGCACCGAACGCTTCGCAATCCGTGGCCACTTTCAGCACATCCGGAACATTTTCGCCACGGGCGTTTCGCAGTGTGGCTATTTTGTTTATGTTGACACTCAGATTAGTAGTCATTGACAGTATCAATTTGTTAAAGTTATCCAAATAGAGGGTTGAATGTGTTGCGCAATATAGGAAAAATTCCTAAATTTGTAGGATAAACAATCGAGATGCGGAAGTGTTGCGCAATTGTTTTGCAAAAATAGTCAGAAAAATTTAAAATCTCACCAAAATTGAGTGTAAAAGATACATATAAATCAAAAATCGGCGAAAAATTTTCGGGTAAGGAGGAGTTGTGGGCTCGCCGTTATCCGGAAAACGCTGATGCTTCGGAACTTGTGCTGGCGGTTTCGCCCGAGGATTACTCGGCGTCGCGCATTTCGCATGCGGTTGAGGACTGTGACGCGCATCTGCTCAATTTGAATGTCACGGACCGCCGTACCGAGCGGGGAGAAATGATAGTCGACCTGAGGGTCAACCATTCCAACAGTGTCAACGTGGCCCGGTCGCTTGAGCGCTACGGCTATGAGGTGATTGATTTCGGCGGGTCGATAAACCGGGGGTCGGAGGCCGAAAGGGCCCGTGAGCGCGCCGATG
>JAXJVW010000147.1:0-1630 GCA_036308365.1 Muribaculaceae bacterium | reverse complement strand
CTGCGATAAATAAATTTAAACAGTTTCTTAGAAAAATAAAATATAAGCGTGGGGCGGCCTGAGTTTTTTGGGCCGCCTCTTTTTTTGCTATGGGGGGGGGGACGTCGCATCGTTTTTTTATGAATGCTCGTTATTATGGATGCTTGCTCCTTTTTATGGATGTTGGTGTCGGATTTCAGTGACAGGATTGGTTGGGGTGAGGTTGCCGGGGGTGGATGTGCCGCCGTCGGCTGAGCGGGTTTTGAATTTGTAGTATTCATTGACCAGACAGCGGTAACCGAGGCTGCGGATTTGGGCGTAGGAGCATCGGTAGATTTTATTTGTGTGGGATTCGGTCATGATGAAACGCACACATTGCTGCAGGTAGTGGTCGATGCGTCGCAGTCCGGTGGTTGTGTTGATGATTGGGAAGAACCATCGAGTCCATGTCAGGTCGCTGTTCAATCGGTTTTCGTAGAGCTTTCGATTGAATATGGCGACAAATTTTTGTGCGGCTTTCTCCGGTGGCACCCCTTTGCGATGTCGCCAGCGGATCAGTGCGCGGTGTTTTCTGCGCATCTTGTCGCAGATTTTCTTGACGGAGATGTCAGAGATGTCGAACACTCCGGCATGATATTTTAGTCCTAAGAAGGTCCATTCGTCGCCGGGAGCGGTCCACTGCTCTTTTTCGGGATTGATTTCGAGGTTCAAGCTGCTGATGTGGTTCTTGAGCCAATTGACATCGCTGGTCAGTTTGGATGAGTTGGGCTGAAGGATGATTATGTCGTCGGAGTAACGGAGATAGAGGGTGTTGTTTTCGTGGAAATGCCAGTCCATGTCGCTGAGGAATATGTTGGCGAGGAACGATGAGATTGGTATCCCCGCCATTATCCCTTTTTTCTCCTGAATCACAGAGCCGTCGCGCAACACCACGCGTGGATTTGTCAGCAGTGATTTTATGAAGTTCAGAATCGTGGGGTCGTCATGAAGAATCCGGTCGAGTTTCGGGAAGAGCAGGTCGATGTCGATGGAGTTGAAATAGTTGTGGATGTCGACCTTGTAGGTGTGCATCTGAGGTAACACGTCATTTGATTTCAGACGTCGCACGGCTTTGTTTACACCATGTTTCACTCTGAAAGAGAATAGGTTAGGAGCGAACTCATGCTCATATTCCCGGAGCAGCAGAAATGTCATCAGTTTGAGGAGATAGTTTTCCTCGCGCGGGAAACAATAGACCACCCGTTTTTTTTCGCTTCCCATTTTACCGACCATGATTTTTGCGGGATCAGGGAAGGTGCAGTGTCGCACCTTCTCGACAACAGGGAGATACTCCTTGTTTGCGACGTAGCTGACCAGGTCGAGTTCTTCGTCGGGTGAGAGGTTTCCGCAAAGAGCTTTGTAGGTCAGAAACCGGTTCCAGGTTTGCTCGTCGGACAGTTTATCGAAAATTGACATAAGTTAGCATGAACTCATTTAAACTTTTTACCGAATGTTAATTTTAAGTTCTTTCGTCAACCTTAACGGTCATTTCGGCCAATTTTGCTTTGTTTATCGGTCGTGTAGCTCGCTACACTCCCTCTGCACAAAGCAAAATTGTCTCGAAAATGCCTCGTTAATGTTAACGAATAAAAAGTTTAAATGAGTTCTATCT
>JAXJVW010000146.1:0-6053 GCA_036308365.1 Muribaculaceae bacterium | reverse complement strand
GTTTAAATTTAACTTTGGTTAAGATTGAGAGGGTTTTTGGAGGGATTTTTGCAAGTTGAGGAAGGAACATAGCGAGCTATGTGACTGACGAAACTTGGCAAAAAGCACCCAAAAAGACCTCAATATTAACCAAAAGTGTTAAATTCTCTCATCATAAAAAGAACACGTGTTAAATTCAAACACACTCTTAACCCCCACTGCTGAACATTAACCCGCTGTAACCCGTTTACACGTTAAACTCATTCAAGAGGAGTGTGTAGTCCCCAAATTACGCCTCCTCTTTCTTTTTACATCCGATCCGGCCCGCAACCACACACCGCTCTAAAGCCATAGGTCAACGCCGGACCCACAACGTTCCAACTCTCATTAATGATGTAGCAAACATGAAAAAATTAATCACTCCAATCCTGTTTTTCATATCTTCCGTTCTATTCTTAATGGCATCTGACTCTCCATTCAAAACCCCCGACTTCGCCTTCCCGAAACAAGTGTCGGCAACAGCTACCAAAGATCTCGACAAAGCCCTGCACAACAACAACAGCCCCCTGGCGTTGCGCTCGCTCATTAACCTCGGCCTGGCTGATAATGAAATTTCGGGCGACAGCAAAGCTCAATTTCTCAACATGGCGTTGCAAATCCAGAACCGTCCTCAAACCCCCGACGAACTCAAAGCGCTTATCCTGATCCTACGGGCCGACATCTACAGCTCTATCTACAATGCCGACAAATGGACCTACAACCAACGGGAACTCCCCCTGTCGCCGCTGCCTGAAAACTACACCGAATGGTCGGGCGAACAGTTCAAAATGGTCATCTGTTCGCTGGCCGACTCTGCATTGAACTACTCCTCACAATTGGCCGAAGTGCCGCTAAAAGACTATAACGGGGTCATAAACACCCCGGACTACCCCATTCTCTACCCCACACTGCTCGACTTCGTGGCCCACAAGGCCATCGAACTGACAACTTTCAACAACTACAGCTACGACAAATCATCTTTCACCCCCTCACCCGACAATGTCAGGCTGTCGGCGCTGAACAATCTCAAAAAATTCAACAAACCCGGATCGGCTCCGTCAATCCTCACCGAAATTACGGAACTCGGCAACTTGAGCGACAACCCGCAAGGCACCACTACACGCAAACTCTCTCAAATCTACGAAGAGAACAAACTCAACCCCTACTCTGCCATTCCGCTCCTGATTCATGAAGCCAATATCAGTGACCTCGAATTGAAGAAAACAATCTACTTCCAGCTCGACGAATATCTGAAAGCATTCCCGCAATCGCTCTTCGCCGAACATGTGGAGTCACGGATGAAACAGCTGTGCTCACCTTCGGCAGTATGCCTTTTCAATGAAATGGTGGCAAAAAACAGCCCGCTGAAAGTGGAGGTTAAACTCCGTAACGCTCAGAAAACCAACGTGGCGCTCTATTCCGTAAAAAAGTCTGAATCGAAATATGGCCGAAGCTATCTCCTCGACAAACTGATCGAGGAAACAACCGTCGCGGTGGAGTCAAACGGACCATGCGTAACGAAAAAAGAAGTTCAATTCAACATCCCTGACTACGGGCTCTACACCGTGGTGGCTTATCCATGCGGTAAAACCGTCGAAGCTGACATGCACTTCGATCTATGCTACTGCACCGACCTCTACCCCATGGCCATCACCGCCAAATTGAAAAACTACACTGACTCGGTATCCGTGTTCGTCGCCGACCTCTTAACAGGCCTCCCGGTGAGCGGTGTCAAGGTTTGGGGCAAACCGGTGAAATCAACGCCGCAGCTCCCCTCATCGGGTGTGACTGACAATGACGGGCAGACTTCTCTATTTGTCCACAATAAAATCTTCGTGGAACGCAACGACGATAAGTACTCGAAACAACTTTCAATCTACAATTCTTATATTATTTATCCCGAAAAAACAAAGGCTACAATCACCACTTCGCTCCCACTCTATCATTTCGGCGACAGCCTGCAGTGGATGGCCGTGGTCTACGACATAACAAAAAACGGCACAAGTCAGCCCGCGCGAAACCGTTCGGTGAGGGCGCAGTTCCGTTCTCCCGACTATAATGTTATCGACTCGGTGACTTTGACAACCGACTCATGGGGACGTGTGACAGGTTGTTTCAACATCCCGCGCAACACCCTGGCCGGTAATTTCAGGATAAGCATCTTTGAGGCCGACTCAGATCATTCGCTTAGCGAAACCAGCGTAATGGTCTCTGACTACAAACTCCCCACTTTCACAACCGAAATCACCGACATACAACGTGACGTCCCCGCCAAAGGCAACATAACTCTAACCGGAAAGGCCATCTCTTACTCCGGATTCCCCGTCGAAAACGCCAAAGTTGTGGTAGACTTCAAAGTCTCAATGGGCTATTCATGGTGGAATTCAAGTACAGTCGACCTCTTCAACACTGTGACCGAAACTGACAATTCCGGTAAATTCACAGTGATACTCCCTGACTCAATCACCTCTGAAATAATAGGAGACAAAGCCATAACAGCCAACGCTTCAGTCACTTCCATGGCCGGAGAAACCAGGGCCGCTTCAACCAGATTCACCGTAGGCAAACCCTACATCATTTTAATCAACTCCTCGGAAAACATTAACACTGAGAACCCGCAACGCCTCAACATCGAGGTACTCAAACCTGATTACCAGAAAGTTAACATCCCGATCATTGTAAAACTGTACCGTCAAACCGACATCTACACTACGCCTACCGACTCTGACAATGATGAATATTACTATGGTTATGAACCAAATAAACAAATCGACAAACTGAAAGGAGTCACCCCGGCTGCCATTTTCAACCTTGATTCGCCTGATTCGGAGATTGACTTCAGGAAGGTGACATCGGGCTTATACATCATGACTGTTGAACCTGTCAACCCTGATTTGGCCAACACGGAAATTTCCTCTGAATTATTCTTCTTCAGCAGTTCACAAAAAAATTTCCCCCTCGACAGAATCTTCTGGACCGACCGCTCCCAGCTCAATCTCAATTCTCAAAAAGGCGAAATGCTGGTCGCTACGGCATGCGACAAACTCTCCATGCTCATGGTCACACAAACCAATGAAGAAGTGCTGTCAACAAAATGGGTGAACATCAAAAAAGGTATGTCACACATCCCGGTGGAACTCCCTGACGGTGTGTCAAAAGCAAAAATCGTCATAATGGGCGTTAACAATGCGCGAAACTTCGAACATGAAATCAATGTGACCGCTCCTTCCAATAAACGTTCGTTTGATTTCCGTCTGGAGTCGTTCCGCGACAAGGTGGCGCCACTTTCATCCGAAACATGGAAGTTCCGGACTGCCATGGCTAACGCTAACGACACCATCCCTTGCAAATCGGCGGTGATTCTGCAGATGTTCTCTAAAGCTGTCAACGACATCCAACCTATGGGCAACATATATTTCTACTCTCCCACATCGCCCAATCTGATTCGCACATTCTACAACAACATATATAAGGCTTCGTTCAGTGTCAGCCAGCCTTATAAATTCAAGGATATCAGCATCATGACTCCACGGTTCAACCTCTACGGCTTATCATGGAACAAGGAAATCATGATGCTTTACGGCGCCGCGCGAAGCGCCAAACTCGCCACTGCCGGCAGCATCAATAGCAATGCAATGGCTGACGAAGTGGCAGATTTAGGAACTATCAGTGAATATAGGGAAGAAGTTTTCATTGAAGAGAGCGAGAGTAAAGCCGACGAAAGCAACAACTCCACCAACTACCGTCCTTCGGAAATACCGCTGGCTCTGTTCGAACCGACTCTGACAACCGGACCCGACGGCTACCTGGAATATTCCGTAACTTTCCCCGACGCTTCAACAACATGGATTCTCAATGCAACGGCCTACAACGACGGAATGCTCTCGGAATATTTCGAGAAGGAAATCATCGCATCTCACCCGCTGATGATACAGACGGCCAACCCACGCTTCCTTCGCTTGGGCGACTCCACCGTTTTGTCGGCCACAGTGATGAACAACACCGACAGCGACATGGCTGACATTGCAACTCTGTTCGAGGCGATTAATCCGGCCACCGGAAAGGTTGTCGCATCAATCTCCGACACTATCTCCCTGCAAGCCATGCGGTCGGCCGTGATCGAACTGCCTGTCGCCGTCGAATCGCTCACT
Source organism: Muribaculaceae bacterium (assembly GCA_036308365.1). Taxonomy (GTDB): domain Bacteria; phylum Bacteroidota; class Bacteroidia; order Bacteroidales; family Muribaculaceae; genus CAJUPY01. The sequence goes on along the minus strand of JAXJVW010000146.1, from coordinate 1,884 downwards.
CCCGGTCTGCTCATTCGCGCGAAAGCATCTTCAACCAACTACACCGACGGCGAACAGTCAATGATTGCGATTCTTGAGGCTTCTCAACCGGTGGTGGAAACAAAACCGTTCTTCATGAATCCGCAACAGAAAGTGGAAAACATCGACATCAATCCCGCCGACGACGCCGAAATCACTCTCGAATTCTATCAAAACCCAACCTGGAGCGTGGTAACGGCTCTCCCGGGACTCCGTTCTGATAAATATTCCACATCTCCCGACGCTGCTTCGGCCCTATTCTCTGCTGCCATTGCCGACAATCTGCTCAAACAAAACCCGGAAATCGCAACGGCCATACGCACTTGGCTCGCTTCTGATCAGGCTGACTCAACTCTGGTGTCTATGCTTCAGCGTAACCCCGACCTCAAAATCGCACTGCTCGAAGCCTCCCCATGGATGACAGACGCCATGAACGACACGCAGCGCATGCAACGCCTCGCGCTCCTTTTCGACCGCAAGGAAATAAACAATGTCTACGACTCAGCTATCCACGAACTGGCGAAACTCCAACGTTCGAAAGGATGGGCCTGGAACGCCGACAACAATAAGCCGTCTTATTGGGCCACTCTCCAGACTCTCGAAATCATCAGCTCCCTGATTTCGCAGAACTGCCTGCCCGAAAACAAGCAGCTCAACGAAATGATCAAGAATGCGGTGGAATTCATCGACGCTGAAACGGTGGCGCTCAACCGCAATAAAAACAAGGTGAGCCCCGACTATTACTACACTCTCGTACGTCCCAATTTCAAATCGGTGCGTCAGCCTTCAGCAGCGAAAAGAATCACTGAAGCTACGGTGCAGCACATCGTGGCCAACTGGAAGTCAATGCCTATCCGACAGAAAGCTTTCGCAGCCATCATTCTCGACGATAACGGCTATCACTCCACAGCCCGCCACATCGTTTCTTCAATAGCGGAATTCGCCATCGAAACTCCGGCCATGGGCATGCATTGGGACAACGCCGGAATAGGCACCACGGCTCGTATCCTCGAGGCTTACCACATGACCGGACAACCCTCCGCCGAAATCGACGCGATTCGCCAATGGCTAATCCTGGAAAAAGGACGCTCAAACTGGGGTAGCTCAGCCGACTGCTCGGCCGTGATCAACGTGATCCTCTCAACCGGCTCACACTGGACTCCCTCATCGCCTGGGACAGCGGTCATAATGGTCGGTGAAACACCCGTGAAACCTTCCCGTCTGGAAGCTATCACCGGCTACCTCCGCACCGACATAACCAACCTGGTCAACGGCAAACCTGCTACAGTTTCTATTTCTCGTAGCGGCGACACCCCGGCCTACGGATCGGTCTACATGATCGGCAACCAACGCATGGAATCAATCGAACCGTCAGCATCCCCCGATCTGAGCATCAGCAAACGGTTCCTCGTGCGACAGATCTCTGACGACAACGCCTCATGGGTGGAATCAACATCATTCAAAGTCGGCGACATGGTGAAGGTGTCAACCACCATTACCGTAGGGGTCGACATGCAATATGTAGCCATCGTCGACAAACGTCCCGCATGCCTCGAACCAACCGAGCAGCTCCCGGAGCATGTTCTCAGCGAAGGGCTATACTTCTACCGCGAAACCGACGACTCTGAATCGAAATCGTTCATCACGTATCTCCCAAAAGGAACCTACATTCTCGAGCAGACCTTCACGGTCACAAACCCCGGCCGATTCTCATCCGGAATCGCTTCGGCCCAGAGCCAGTACGCTCCCGAATTCAACGCCCACTCTGCCGGTTTCATAATCGATTGCACTAAATAACCGGATAATCATCTTAGCTTAGAGTGTGTTAACACACTCTAAGAAACTGTTTAAATTTATTTATCGCAG
>JAXJVW010000145.1:0-4050 GCA_036308365.1 Muribaculaceae bacterium | reverse complement strand
TTGTCTTTGAGAGTCTTGTCAATATATTTATAATCTTGCTTTTACGTCGCAGATACAGTAATTCTCCTATTTTTTTGAGATTGGTATTCATGGCGCAAATGTAATAAAAAGTTTCTTATTTGAGAAACATTTTAATAACCCTTGATGCGGTTGTAGATTTCACTACGTTCATTATCGGGATTGTGCTTGCCGACAAGTGTCGCGCCACCTGCCTCCAATACGGTATGAGGCTTTTGCTCACGGGAACTGTGCAGATAGATTTGATTGGCTACCTGCTCTTTGCCTGTGCCACATTCGCCGAAGATGATGGCGTTGGCATTGATTGCCGCGATTGCCTTTATCTTCTCTTCAATCTTCTGCCAAGCCTCGCTGACTCGCGGCATCAGCTGATTGTCAAGAGTCAGAACTATATGTTCCGCTTTGGCATATTTGCCAACCGTTTCCACAAGTTGCTTGTCGTTTGCCGGGCGTTGGATTATATCCACAGCGCCGCCATCACGCATTACTTCGGCAACTTCCATACCATTCAGGTTTTCCACTATGGCTATGACCGGGAATTTGTACCCTTCGGCTTTGAGCCGGTTGATTAACTCTCGTGCGGTTCCGTCTGGCAATCGCTTTGCCGTGACGATGACTGCGCCGGGTGGCAGCTTCGCCGCCTCGACTTTCCCAATCTCGATGCTATTTCTTAGATTTCGATTCTCACTCTATGCCATATCTTGGCCGGCTTTGAGTATCGGAATTCTCAAGGCCTTGTGAAATGGGGTAATGGCCGATACAGCTGCGAGAATAGTGCTTGCAATCAAGAGATAGCCAAGTACAGTCTTTGTGCTTGCCAGATGACTTTGCAAATTAACAAAGTTGTAAAGACTTTCAACCGTAACATCAGGCTGCATAATTTCGGGTGTAAAATATTCAGCTAACCGGGTCATGCTTCGTACCTGTGCATGATAAAGCATTGTGGAGAGGCTTGCCATAGATATGACAGGCGCAAATACCGATCGTGTTGAAATCATGAAAAATGTATTGGAAACAAGATATGGAGAATCAACATCTTCGGCAGCATAGACACCAAACGAAATGACAAGTGTCATGAAAGCAAATCCTTTAATAATCATCGGTACGAATAAAGACTGATAAGCACTGTAAGGAGTGATGCCCCAGTACAAGAATCCAAAATACAGGGTGTACATCCACATTGCAGTCGAAACGAGGTAACGAAATCTCCACCGTTGGAGTCTGAACCACCAAAAAGCTATCACACCGGCAATTATATATCCCGGTACAGTCCATAATACCAATAGATTGGCGTGAATATTGTCGATACCCAATACTCCGGTAATATATCCGTTGACCAAAGCCGTATCGCTATTAAAGAACACACAGAAGAACATGAAAAGATACCCTATGACAGATTTCATGTTTTTAATTGGCCGAAAACTGATGTAAGGTTTCTCGCTGCGGGTCTGGTGATAGATAAATATGCCCAACAGACATACCCCCGTGGTCAACAATGACATGACAAGGTCGGAATTAGTCCAGTCAAGCATCTTGCCATAGATAAAGGCATAGGCAAGCACCAGATAAGATATGCTGATAAGAAATATGCTTCTGAAGTTTATCTCTTTTAGAAGTTTCATTTTTGGAGGTCTGGCATCTCTGAAAAATAACGCGATCATTGCCATAGTGAGCAAAAGTAATATGATGACAAAATAATATGTGTGCTGCCAAGTGTAATTGTATGCAATCCACGCCGTGAGCGGGATAGAGAACTGTCCTCCTCCGAACACAAGAGGATAAAACCATGAATATGATTCACTTCTGACATTTCGCGGAGTAAATAATGGCGAGGTGAGTATTATAAATTCAAGTAACAGGAATGTCTTTAACATGCCGATGAGAAAACAGCAGCATATCATTAAAGGCATACTTGTGGTCTTGGCACATATTAGGCTGAAAGCACACTGTAATGCAATGTCGATAAGTAGCAATGTTTTGGTGGTCATTATCTGACGCACTTTCTGTACCAGCGGATTGGCAATCACCATACCGACGGAGCAAGCATAAAAAGACATCATGATATCCTCGTTTACAGAACCAAGCGCGCTTGACACATCGACAGAACTTCCAAGATACGCCCCATTGACAAGCACAATGTTGAGTAGGATGAGAAATAGGGTTATGACTCCTATCCATTTCGGCACCCATTTCCGCTTCGGCATACTAATTTCACGCATGTCAGATAATTTTAAGTGCCGCGACCTCAACCATCATACCAGCCCTCAACTTGTTCAGTTTATCATTGGAAATGGAATCGAAGTCTATACGTACGGGGATACGTTGTTGAACCTTGACGAAATTTCCTGCCGAGTTGTCTGTCGGAATCATCGAATACTTGGATCCGGTGGCATCGGAAATTGCTGATACAGTGCCAGCTAACTCAATTTCATCGAAAGCGTCAACTTTTATTTTTACAAACTGCCCTATATATATGTTGGCAATCTGCGATTCAAGAAAATTTGCAGTCACCCATTTTTCACCTTTGCGGGTAAGCATTGATATTGCCTGACCAGACTGAATGTATTGACCCGGTTCTACGGCACGACGTCCCATATAGCCGTCAAATGGAGCTGTGACTACAGTATAAGATAAATTCAACATTGCCATATCAACTTCGGCTTTACGTTGCAATATAGAAGCATCGGCATTTTTTAACTGACTCTCTTTTTCTCTTACTGATGACCGACTCGCATCCTTCTGTCCGATAAGGGATCTTAATTGTGCGCGGGCCATCTCACATTCCGTTCGCACCTCATCAAATTGCGCCTGTGATATTATATTCTTTTTCAATAGAATTTCACAATTCGTTTGATTACGTTCGCATTGTCGCAGACGGGCTTCCGCCTCCGATATTTTGGCCACTTCCATTCTTTCATTATGGTATGCCACATCACGTTCCGAACTGATTACAGCTTTCAATCCTTCCGCATCCAGCAGTTTAGCCTGAGCTTCATTGAGCTGTATGCAGTGTTCGCGATTGTCTATGATTAACAGCGTGTCTCCTTCCGATACATACTGATGTTCTGTAAATCTAATTTCCGCGATATAACCGGAGGTCCGCACGTTGACCGGCACTATATATTGGTCTATATACGCGTCGTTTGTAATTTCATAACTACGATGCCTCAGAAAAATGGTAACGCCCCATATTGCTCCTGAAATTGCGAGTAAGGCGCAGAAACTGTTAAGCGCGATATTGCGGAGCCGTCGTTGTTTTAGTTTTATCCTTTTCGTTTTTATATCCATAGGCAAGGTATCATATCTTTTCCAATTCTTCGAAGATGTCTGTCAGATATGCAGAAGCCCAGAGTGTTGCGGTTCTGCCCACTTTCTCCTCAAGATGATCATACACTTCCTGCACCATAGGCTTTAGCATCTCAGATAATTCCTCTCCGGCAGGACTTAGATATACCAGTCTGCTACGGCCATCGCTTCCTGCGACCTGCCTTTCTATAAGACCTTTCTTTTCAAGATTAGTGACGAGGCTTGTCAGACTTGCTTTATCGCGTACTGTGATTGCAGCTAATGCCTGTTGACTTTGCCCCTGTTCCAGCCATAGAGCATGAATAATCTGGAGCATCTCGAAAGTTAGATCTATATTGTTTTCTTTCAACTTGTTTATCATCACCCGGCGAAAAGCAATTCTGACCTTTAGCACTAGATGAAATAATTCGGGGATAACTTTCTTTTCCATAATTACAGATTTTATGGATGCAAAGTTAGCAAAAATAGTTTGAACTCAAACTATTTTTATTCTGTTTTTCTCTACTCTTATCTTGGTCGGCGAATGCTCAAAGCAAGTTAACACCCCTTATTAGGCGCGAGTATGTGAAATCGTGTCAGTCATTTGAAAACCGGTTTAAATGTGGCTAAATGCAGAAAACGCTGAAAATCAACTGATTTTCAGCGTTTCGCGGCGATTTGCCATTTTGTCTTGTGACCTCGGAGGGGCTCGAACCCTCGACCCACTGATTAAGAGTCAGTTGCTCT
>JAXJVW010000144.1:0-2072 GCA_036308365.1 Muribaculaceae bacterium | reverse complement strand
CTTGGCAAAAAGCACCCAAAAAGACCTCAATATTAACCAAAAGTGTTAAATTCTCTCATTATAAAAAGAACACGTGTTAAATTCAAACACACTCTAAGCCCCATGCCACAAAATTTCAACTTTGCCGGGGCCGTAGGCTGGATTTTTATGAAAAAGTGGCCAATGTTTCGTGAATTTTTTCTGGCCGGACGACATTTTTCCCACCTATTTAACCACTGTTAATTTCTGCTGACCTATGCCGGCTTCAGCCACTGACTTAGTGGCGGTTGCACCCATGTGCTGAAATGTTAAATATCCTGCGGCGGCTGTCAGGCGGTGTGACATTTATCTGTCGGATAGGGATTTCCGAGCCGTAACTTTGCAACGTCAACGACAGAGTGGCATGACAGAGCAGCCGACCGACAATCTGATTTATTCACAATTTCAAAAAATCAATTATGGAACAGACAAACGAACCCGCTGTGACCGACAGCACACCCACCCCCGCCCCCACCCAACTCGACATCGAGGCACTCGAAAGCATGATCGCCGAAGCCGAACAACGGGGCTACGACCGGGCAAGAGCCGAAATTGCACAAGCCCGCATGGACTCACCCGCCGTGGGCGAACAGCCCGGAATCGATCCTCCCCAGGTTAGCCATGAAGCTTTCCTGAGCAACATCCGACCCTCGGTGTGGGACTGAAAACCGGGCATCCCGCACCACAAATCAAATCAACAGTTACTTAATTCAAACTTAATCATCAACTATGGTAAACAACAAACCTTTGACAACCACCGACACCCGTGAGCTGTCACCCGAACTTCTCCGCAACGAAATCGACCAGCGTGTGGTCAAAATCCGTCCCATGATGACTCCGCTCGACCAGATTACCCGACTGTCGTCATCACGCCCCGTCAATAACATGAAGGTGGAGTTCTACTCCGTCGACTCCAAGCCTTCGGTGTCGGCCGTGGTGAAGGCCACGGTCAGCGAGGAACCCATCAACGGACATTACGTGGCCGAACTGACCCTCCCCAAGTCAGGAGTGTTCCAACCCACCGACACAGCCATCTTCCCCGGCATATTTGTCGACGAGGACAAAAGAACCAATCTTGTCATTTACGTGCTCAGCGTCGACCTGACAACCATCAAGGCCATCGCCATAAACCTCAAGAACGAAAATGGCGACTCGATTTTCCCCAACACTTCGCAATTGATTGGCAAAACCCTCATCCGAATGGGACGCGCCGCGACCGAGCTCGATGTGCAAACCCCTCAGTTTGAAGCCCTTCCGCAGAAAGACAATAATCTCTGCCAAATTTTTAAAACCCAAATTGAACAAAGCACAATTCAGCGCATGGCCGACAAGGAGGTCAACTGGACTTTCAACGACCAGGAGGAAGTGGCCATAACCGACATGCGCCTGTCAATGGAAAAATCATTCCTCTTCGGGCAGCGCGCGCGATTCACCGACCCTGAAAAACATGAGGAGGTGATGCTAACCGGCGGCATATGGTGGCAGGCCGGAAAGGATTTCACCTACGAGGCCGACTCATTCACCGATGAGAACATGATCGACCTGTGCCGACAGGCGTTCACCGAAAGCTGCGGCTCATCACGCAAAATACTGATCGGTGGCTCCGGACTGATGAGGGCCCTCCATTCGCTGGAGCACAGCAAGGTGATTCTGGCCAGCCAGGTGGTCACCAAGTGGGGAATCGATTTCACGGAGTATGTCAGCAAATTCGGATCGCTCTACATTTTGATGAGCGAGCTGTTCGACGCCTGCGGACACGCCGACGACGGCATGATCATCGATCCGGAATATATCACCAAATATGTGCACACTCCCCTGCATCTCGACCGACTAGACCTCCGCACTTCGGGTGTGCGCAACACTGAGGCGGTGGTGGTCACCGAAGCATCGTGCGTGGTGCTCCGTCATCCAAAGGCCCACATTCGAGTGACACGCGCCTGAGCCTCCCACCCTGTGTGTCATCAGTTCTTTTCCGCCGCACACACCGAGCCCGAGCCGATGTGTGCGGCTTTCCTAGAGTGTGTTTAAATTTAACTTTGGTTAAGATTGAGAGG
>JAXJVW010000143.1:0-7023 GCA_036308365.1 Muribaculaceae bacterium | reverse complement strand
CGGTATTACAATCCGACAGGCGAACACAACGAAGACGGACCGAAGTCATTCATTGAAAATCTTTTCCTACAGGACTACATGGACAGCGACTATCATTCCAAGTCATTATATTTTTGGAAACGTAATTTGTCAGCTGAGGAATATTTCGATGAAGCAAACCGCTACATTGATTTCGCCAACAAAGTTATCGAAAATCGCGGGCGCAAGATGCTTGCCGCATTAAAAGAATTTATGTCGTTATGTTAGGAGCTATAATTGGAGATATTGCCGGAAGTCGATTTGAGTTCAATCCGACCAATGATTATAACTTTGAGCTGTTATCAAAGCAGTGTGCATATACTGATGACACTATATGCACGGTGGCCGTCGCTGACGCCATCCTCAACGGTGAGGATTACGGTTCTACTATACATCGTTGGTGCAGAAAATATCCAAATCCTAAAGGCAGTTATGGCGGTTCGTTCCAGAGATGGGTCGCATCTGACAATCTGACACCATACGGCAGCTTTGGCAACGGTGCAGCAATGCGAGTCAGTCCTGTCGCCTGGGCGTTTACGGACCGCGAGACGGTTCTTGAAAACGCTAAATCAACAGCTGAATGTACTCACAACCACCCAGAAGGAATCAAGGGTGCTCAAACCACCGCACTCGCCATCTTTCTCGCCTTGGAAACGCGTCGCAACGGAATGACCCTTGATGTCGAAGCCATCATCGACGAGTGCATCAAATTCTCAGGCTATAACCACGACATAAGAGAGTCTGCTGTCAGGAATAAATTTGACGAAACATGTCAAGGCACAGTTCCGGTCGCATTATGGATAATCCGACAAAGCACAAGTTTTGAAGATGCCATCCGTAGAGCTGTCAGTCTCGGGGCTGATGCCGACACCCTTGGCGCTATCGTTGGCAGTATGGCCGAAGCCATTTGGGGCATTCCTCAGAAAATTGCTGATAGATCCATGGTATATCTACCAACTGACATGAAGAATGTAATTGATTGTTTCACTAAACGATATAACATTTAGGCTCAATGCATACGGTTTTGTTTCTGTTTATTATCCTTTGCGTTGTGGGCTTCATTATATGGAAGCACCACAAGGATATGCAGTTACTTGAAACCGTAACGCCTCGCAATCGTGGAGAATGGTCGGAACGAAAGACCGTTCTCAAATTGCTTAAGATGGGAATTGATCACCGCGCCATTTTTCATGATTGTTATATTCGCAAACCCAACGGCACATATACTCAGGTTGATTTAGTCGTTGCAACCAGTCAAGGGCTGATCTCTTTCGAGATAAAGGATTATAGTGGATGGATTTTCGGACATTTCCGACAAAAATATTGGACGCAGGTTCTTGCATACGGAAAGGAGAAACATCGCTTCTACAATCCAATTATGCAGAACAACGGCCATATTCAGGCCATTCGAGACAATTTACCGCACAATCCGAATATCCCCATCTATTCGATAATTGTGTTCTTTGGAAGCAGCACATTAAAGGATGTAACCATCGCATCCGACAATGATTTCTTAATCTATCCGAATGAGATTCAACGCACAGTTCGTGGCATAATGTCTCGCCCGGTAGCTAATTTCGGCAATAAATATGAAATCATGGATTTGCTCACAGAGGCCGTGTCCAACGGTACGAATCCTGCAATTGTTTCTGCCCAAATGATGTCAGCATCAAGAGCGGGAAGAAACAGACCACAATCTTCCTATTACTATTCTTTCAATCCGTTCGCAATGCTCCGGCGTTTTGGACGTTTATAACTATGAGTATATTATGAAGCAGGAAATCTACACGGGCATAACCCACGCTAAGAAGATATGCGTCCTAGTTGGCTCGCCCAAGGCTCTCAACATCGCCGTAAAGAAACAGACGGTCTCCGACCGAAACACCAAACTCGCCGAAAGGTTGAAATCTTAAATTTCACACTATTATGGATTACAAATGCCTACTTTGTGGCGAGATTGTTGATGGTAGTATCGCCTCCAAGAATAAACATCTATATCACAAACATCATCCGCAATATTACGTAGCAGCACGAACTAAAGGAGGTATTGACCGTTTAAGATTGAAATCTTTTCAACTTGCTCCTACTTCGTCAACCTCTGCAACCGAAATTAACAAACAGCGTCGCAATAAACGCATTGAACATAACAAATCAGCAAATGCTTTCGAAGGTATTAGATTCGTGCAAGGAAATTATCGGCTTGACGGCATGGCTAAGGGGGACAGTGCAATCGGGAAAATTAAAATCATATTCTTTTCCCTTGAAATTGACTCATCCAATAATAAGTATTCTGAGGCAAGACTTTCAGTTGCTGTTCCTCCTAAATTTCAGTTTAAAAATTTGAAATACGGAGATGTGGTTTATCTTCGCACCGACATGCTCAAAAAAACTGCTGAAAGTTTCTATTCTCCGACTTCTCTGTCATATTTTGAATACTTGACACCTATAAAAGTAACAAATAATTATGGTGGAAAAGGCGCGCGGGATTGACCCCTTCGGGCACGCGGGACTGACCCCTTTGGGCAAAATAAGATTGACCCCATTTGAGTAAAATAAAAATGACCCCTGTCGAAGCATCGGCAGGGGAATTTTTTTGTAGTTTTGGAGACCCAAGTCCTGGCACGGCGGGGGTCTATCTCAAAACACTACAAATATGATTGCAAAATTAAAAAACATCCTTCGATGTTATGCAGTCGGAATGGGAATAAAAGAGACGGCCAACACGTTTCACCTTTCCCGCAACACCGTACGCAAGTATGTCCGGCTGTTCATTTCAAGCGGCAAGACTACCGACCAGCTGCTTGAGCTCTCGGAAGAACATCTCCGGGAGATGTTCGGATGCACGGAGTTCCGACACCGCGAGCCGTCGCAACGACAGTTGGAGCTGGACGCACTGATACCGGGCTATGTGGCCCGGCTCTCCCGCAAGGGCATGACGGTCCGCAAGCTTTTCAACGAGTATAAAGGCGAACATCCCGACGGTTTTCAGGAGTCTGTGTTTAAACGTGCTGTCCGGCAGTACAGGTTCCATACCACTGTGGTGGGACACGTCGAACATTACGCCGCCGATCAGATGTACATCGACTTCGCCGGAGACAGGCTGGAAGTGGTGGACGAAATGACAGGAGAGATCAGGAAAGCGGAGGTGTTCGTCGCCATCCTTCCCTTCAGCCATTATACCTACTGCGAGGCCGTATGGTCGCAACGCAAGGAAGACCTGATAAAAGGTTGTCAGAACGCGTTCGAATACTTCGGGGGTGTGACGGCTGCCATTGTGCCCGACAATCTGAAGGCGGCTGTAAAGACAAGCGACCGCAACGAGCCTGTGATCAACGAGGAGTTCGCGGCCTTCGCCGACCATTACGGATGCGCCGTATATCCTGCCCGGGTACGTCATCCCAAAGACAAGGCCCTCGTCGAGAACGCTGTCAAGCTGCTGTACCAGTCGGTGTATCTCGACATAGAGGGTATGGTCTTCCCATCGCTTGACGAACTGAACACGGCAATCCACATATCGTTGCATGACTTCAACGATAAGCTGATGGCCGGACGGAAGATCTCGCGCAAAGACATGTTCCTGCAGGGAGAGAAGGACTTTCTGCGTCCTCTCCCCGAGAAACCGTTCGTCATCAAGGAGCGAAAGCTGATGACCGTCGGCAAGAACTGCTATGTATCCCTCTTCAAGCACCATTACAGCGTGCCGCGCGAACATGTGGGCAAACGTGTGGTCATCCTGTATGATGCCGACACGGTGGAGATTTACTGCGGTCTCAATCTCGTGGCGGCACACGACCGCTGTGACATCCCGTACACATACTCGTGGAAGAAGGAACACAACCTGCCCGGACATTACGGTCCGTACGACAAGGATCTGGAAGAGATCTTCCAGAGAGCCGCGGAGATGGACAACATCGTCCTCGACTATCTCCACGAGGTAGACGGCCGTCTCCAGTATCCTCCCAAATCCTTCAGCAGCTGTCGCGGCATACTGTCGCTGGAGAAAAAATATGGAGCCGACAGGCTTGTGGCCGCTTGCGCCTGTGCGTCGATGAAGGTATTGTACGGATATCAGGCGGTGAAGGAGATACTTGAACTGGGCGATGACGCCGATTTCCTGCCAGATGAGGACGGAAGGGTCTCAGGCCCCGCGGCGACAGCCACTGCCCCGGTGCACAAGAACATCCGCGGCCGCGAATACTACAGCCGCAATAATGAAACCGAAAAGACTTACAACAATGGAAACAATCGATAGAACCGCACCGGCGACCCAGCAGCCGGATCAGAACACAACATCGCTGGACCTGATGAACCGCATGAAAATGCACGGAATGGCCGAAGCCTTCCGCGAGAGTCTCGCAGGAACGACGGCCCAGTCAATGACCCCGGACTCATTCCTCTCGATGCTGCTGCACCGTGAATGGGACTGGCGCGCGCAGGCCGCAGTCTCGCGCCTTACAAAAAACGCGGCCTTCCGCTACAAGGCATACCCCGAGGAAATAGACTACGCCACGAACAGAGGGCTCGACCGCAACCAGATGGAACGTCTCGCGACCCTCGACTTTGTCCGCAACGGTCAGAACCTATTCATCACCGGATCCTCAGGCACAGGCAAAAGCTTTCTGGCATGTGCCCTGGGACACGAGGCATGTAAGAAAGGCATACGGACTCTGTATGCCAACGCCTCCAAACTGCTCGGACTGCTCAAGGTGGCAAAGGTCAAGAACAATCTCGAGACCGAACTCAAGAAAATCGAACGCTGCCAGCTGCTCATCCTCGATGACCTCTTTCTGGTTCCTCTCGATGCGAAGGAGCGTCCGATACTGCTCGACATCATCGAGGACCGTCACGAGCGTAAATCGATCATAATCACTTCGCAGTACCCCTGTTCGAACTGGTACGACATGGTGGGAGACCCCACCGTGGCCGACGCCATCCTCGACCGTATCGTGCACTCGGCCCACACAATCGAGCTGACCGGAGAAAGCATGCGTAAACTCAAGGCTAAAAAAGCCTGACAAACCAAATGAGGTAAAATAATATTGACCCCCCGCCGCCAGGGCTTTTAGAGGGTCAATCTTATTTTGCCCGAGGGGTCAAATCCCGCGTGCCCGAAGGGGTCAATCCCGCGCGCCTTTTCCATATGGTGTTGAAACAGCACAATCGCAAAGAGAAGATAATAAAGCCTACACATCTCGTATGCAAATTCCATGGGATTATGTTGATTTCAGATTGGGCTACGTATTAGTCAGTAATCCATATAGTCCTACTGCTATAGGTATAAAATTAAAAGTTGAGTACAGCAGGACTGAATATAATATGCTTAAGCCTCTATTTAAGGAATCTGGGAAAGTGCTTTTTTGCTTGTTCACATCAGATTTCCTCTCATTTTCTATAGAAAACATAGACATAGTTAAGGAGTTAGTTACAAACTTTGAGAAGCGAACAGAGAAGCCCACAATTTCGAGAACATCAAAACCGAAGCAGGGAGATTTAGGCCTTCGCAAACCAATTTCAATCCAACCTTCTCAAATACGTCAGATACTTGGCGGCAAATCATCCATTTATATCGACCGACTCGCCGCATTGCACAATACAAATCACACTGTATTTTTCTGTTTAGAGACCAAACAGTCATCCAATTCTGAAAGTCGCCCCGAAAAGGCCTTCATTTTCACAATTGCAAAGCATCATGAACAGGCTTTTGTTGTACATGAAAACACTCTGGAATCGCGTTCAACCATAGTTTTTTCGATAAATGCATGTCGGTTTATGCGAGCTATCCACGAAATTCATAAATTTTTTGCGTCAGATATGGAAAATAAACGCGAAGCTCTGCAACGTGGGGAGGTTCGATTTAAATCAGACATAATAAAATGTTATTACCGCGTTGTACATAATACTTTCCAACAATGGAAAGATGACATAGATGATGTGAGAAAGGGATATTATAGATGAGCGATTACGGCGAATATAATGGTGATACCGTGCATGATATGTGGGTGGACTACACGTATCAAGAATATACAGGCGGTTCAGGCGGTGGTTCTTACGGGAACCACTGCGGAGGATACTATGGTTCTCAGCCACGCAAGAAGTCAGTCGGTGAGCAGATGGCCATGCTCCGTAATCGCATTAAACATAATAAGGAGCGCATCGAACGGCTCGAAGCGCAGAAAGAGGAGGTGAAGAAGAAACTTGAAAATCCCAACTTAACGCCTCGTCGAGCCAAAAGCCTCGAAGATGCTATCCGCATTAGCATCCCCAATGCAATAGCGGGTTACGAGGCTAAGATACAGAAAGATGAAGATAAACTGATCTCGCTCCAAATAGAGCATGAAAAAGGCATCAACGCTTGGACTATAATCTTTTGCGTTGTGGCTATCTTATTAGCTTTCTTTCTTTTCCTTGTGATTTTCAAGTGAGGCTACCGGCCATAGTAGAAGTGTAAATCCTCCTCGTTGTCATAGTAATAATCCTGGCAGATTCGTAACCGTCCTCTGCCCATTCCGGCGGTGCTGAATCAAGTGCCTTGATTCTTTTTTTAGTCAGTTGTCCATGACCTTCCGACGGCAGCCGGCAAGCGTTCTCAATTCCCTTTCGGTTAAACCATAAAATCCCAACGAAAAACGTAATATCTCAGCGACCACCCGAAAAAACCTGCTGATGAGAAATAATTCTCCCAAATCAAAACGATAAAACAAAAATAATCAGGAACTTTGAGCTAATTATAATCACTACTCTTATGAAGAAATCCATATTCATCATATTCTGTGCGCTGTTTGCTTACAGTCTAAATGCTCAGGTTGTCAATGTTGACTCACTTGACAAAGAGGCCGAAAAAATTGTCGTCCCAAAATGTCATACACTTTCGTCAACCTTACAGGATAGAGGTTTCAATAATTTAAAGAAAATCACATTTGAGGGTATTGATTACCTTCCTCCAGTATCGTTTAAAGGACTGCCCAATTTGGAAGAAATTATACTCAATGGCGATAATCTTAATAT
>JAXJVW010000142.1:0-3424 GCA_036308365.1 Muribaculaceae bacterium | reverse complement strand
TTGTATTATTCTGTGGAGTTGTTTTATGTGGTTGTTGGCGTCGATGAGCCGTTGTTGTGGTATTTTGCCTTGTTTGACGGCGTCGACGATTATGTTGATTATTTTTTGTGGACGGTCAGGTTCGAAGCCGGTGTTTATGTTGTTTCCTATTATTATCATGTCGGCTCCGGCGTTGATTGTTGTTATGATTGCTTGTGGGATTGTGTAGTTTGATATTATTCCTTTCATGTAGAGGTCGTCGGTGATTATTGTTCCGTTGTAGCCGAGTGTTTGCCTGAGGAGTTGTGTCAGTGTTTTGTGGGAGAGGGTGGCGGGGTTGTCGGGGTCGATGTTTTTGTTTATGATGTGGGCTGTCATTATGGCTGGGAGGGTGTTGGCGTCGATGAGTTTTTTGAATGGACGGAGTTCGTCGGGTGTCCATGTTTGGGTCACGTCGGTGAGCCCGTAGTGAGAGTCGGCTGTGGCTGATCCGTGTCCGGGGAAGTGTTTGGCTACGGGTATGATGTTGTTTTTGAGGAGTTGGTTTATGGTTATGCTTGCGTGGAGGGCTATGGTGTCGGTGTTGGATGAGTATGCGCGGTTGAGTTTCCCTATGACGGGGCACTGTGGTGAGTGTGTGTCGAGTTCGGGCGCGAGGTTCATGTTTATTCCGGCTTGTTTGAGTTGCTGTGCCATGACGGACGCGTAGTGGAGTGTTGTGTCGGGGTTGTTTATTTCTGTTCCGATTTTGTGGGCTGAGGGTATTTGCTGGTATCCGTATTGTGGTTTGAGCCGTTGCACGAGTCCTCCTTCTTGGTCGGCTGCTATTATGATGGGGTAGCCGGCTGTTTGTTTGATTTGTTGTGTGAGGTGGGCGAGTTGTTGTGGGTTTTTGATGTTTCGTGAGCCGAGTCCTCCTTTTTTTGTGAGGTCGATGTCGAAGAGTATTATTCCTCCCGGTTTGATTTCGGTGAGGTAGTGGCGCAGGTTGGGATCGGTTTCGAGTGAGTCTGACTGGAAGCCGATTATGAGCATTTGGGCTGCGAGTTGCTTGAGTGTGCTGTCGGGGAGTGTCTGTGCTTTTGGGGTTATGATTGTGATGAGAGCTATGATTGCTGTTGTTATCAGTTTTTTCATGGTTTTCGTTGGCGGTGTTGTTTTGTTTGTTTATGAGCGCACCCGGGATTCTGTTTTGTTTGAATCTCGGGTGCGGTTATGTGGTTTGTTTTTGTTTTTATTTTATGTTGTCGAGTCGTTTTTTGATTGTTTCAAAGATTGAGTCGACTGAGCCGGAGCCTGGGATTGGGTGGTAAATTCCTTTTTGTATGTAGTATTCTCTCAGGGGCGTTGTTTGGTTGTGGTACACGTCGAGGCGTTTTTTCACTGTGTCAAGGTTGTCGTCGGCTCTGTGTGTTTGTTGTCCGCGTTTGATGATACGGTCGATGAGTTCGTTTTCGTCGACTTCGAGTCCTACGACCGCGTCGACTTTGACGCCGCGTTTCTGAAGGAGTGTTGTGAGGGCTTCGGCCTGGGGTATTGTTCTGGGGAAACCGTCGAAAATGACTCCTTTTTTTGTTTGTTCCTGATTTTTTTCGAGGAGGTCGTCAAGGATTGAGATCATCAGGTCGTCGGGGATGAGCTGTCCTTGTGAGATGTAACTGTCAGCGATTGTACCAAGTTGGGTGCCACGTGCGATGTGGTCACGGAGCACTTCTCCGGTTGATATGTGGTAAAGGCCGTAGTTGTCGATGAGTTTTTCGCTTTGTGTTCCTTTACCGCTTCCGGGAGCGCCAAAAATAATTACGTTAAGCATTTTCTTTGAGTTGATAAACGTCTTGGAGGTTTCGGGCGATACCGTCGAGGTCCAAACCGAAACCTATAACAAATTTTTTGGGGATTTCGAAACCTACGTAGTCGGGTTTGACATCGCATTCGAGGGCCTGGGGTTTGAACAGGAGCGTCGCTACTTTGAGTTTTGCGGGCTGTTTCTTTTTGAGGTCTTCTAAGAGGTTGTGTATTGTTTTGCCGGTGTCTACGATGTCTTCAACAATGATCACTGTTCTGTCTTTTATGTCTTCGCTGAGTCCAATGACTTCTTTCACGACGCCTGTGGATGCCATTCCTTCGTAGCTTTTGAGCCGGATGAAGGTTATTTCGGCGTCCATGTCAACGGCGCGGAAAAGGTCGGCGGCAAAGGGAAAAGCGCCGTTCAGCACACATACGAAAAGGGGAACAGTTCCGGCGCAATCTTGTTTAATCACTTCAGCCAGCTGTTGGATTCGGGCTGCTATTCTCTCTTTTTCTATGTAGGGCTCAAATGTGAGTCCGTTGTAGTGAACTTCTTTCATCGGGTTAAAATAATTGCACAAAATTACGCAATGATTTTTAATTATACAATGAAGTGATTTAAAGTTTTTATGAAAAGGTTAAATTTTGGTGATTTTTTTTGCATGTGCGCTTGGCGTTGTTTTCGCCGTTTTGTTGCCGGGGAGGGGGTGATGGGTGATGTTTATTCGGTTTTCTTTTTTTTGTTTTTTTTGATGACGATGATGGTCATCCATTGCAGTGCGGCGAGGGCGAGCAGGAATATTGTCAGGTTGCGGATCATTTTAACGAGCCTTTGGTGGTTGTCGGTGATCAGGTGCTCGGGGAATTGGTCGCCGTAATTTGATTCGAGCTGGTCGATGTTTTTGGACGCTACTGATGAGACGGTTCGTTTCCAGATGATTTTCCCGTCGTTGAGATATGTCAGGGCCATGTTTCCCCGGGCGAGTTCTTTGAGTTGGGTGTCATCGGCGGAGTAGCAGGGGTAGTCGGCGAGGGAGAAGTCGATCCACGCTTCGATGTTTTTGGGGTCGGTTGCTATTATGGCGATGAAGTCGATGTTGTGTTTGTGGCACATTCTGACGAGTTCGTTGATGAAGTAGGTGTAGGACACGTCGGCTCTGGCGAGTTCGGGAATTGTCAGCAGCATTTGTTTTCCTGAGGTTATGATGGCGTCGTCGGTGATGTCGTCGTCGTGGTCGAAGATGGTGAATTGGCCTGAGGTGTCGGTCGCCGGCGGTTCTATGCGGTCAACGTAGTGCCAGGTGGTGTCGGAGGGAATGTTGTCGGGGGTGAATTTTTTTGTTTCCCTGCCGTTTGAGTAAATGAATTCTATTTGTGAGTCGCGGTCGGTTTCGCCGGGGATGAGTTGTGATCCTTCGGGGTATTGCCTGAAGTCGATCATTGGCTGTACGTTGTAGCATGTCAGTCCGAGTTCGATGGCGAACCATGCGCAGGCCACTAAAGGAATCCACTGGAGGTCGGGGATGAATATGTTTTGTTTGACCGACCGGTTGTGGCGCCACAGGAACAGGAGCGCGAGTGTGATTGCTATGTTTTTGAGCAGTGTAGCCCCGTTGCTTATGGTCAGGGCGTCGCCGAAGCATCCGCAGTCGCTGAC
>JAXJVW010000141.1:0-3936 GCA_036308365.1 Muribaculaceae bacterium | reverse complement strand
GCGAGCTGACAAACACGTTGAAAATACGCCGTCCGGTCATCAACGCCAAGTACGCCCGCGAGATCGACGCCATGTACTCCTGATTCCCAACTCTTCCATAACGAAATCACGCCGTTGTCCGCTTGCGGGCAGCGGCGTTGTCATATCTCCGATTATGGGGTATGTGAGAGCCGGCCGGCAGTGACCCGGGGAATAAGCTCAAATCCAGGCGTTCTGGCGTTCGCGCACCGCCAGTGATTCGCCCAGCAGCCTGACGAACTCCTGCATTGACCGTTTGCGATAGGCCTCCTTCAGGGTGTGGATGCATCCCGTCATGGGCAGGTCAATGTCATCGAGAGGAATCGCCTTGACGCCGGTTTCATTATGGATCGTCGCCTCGGCCAGGACAGACACCATCATGCTCTGGCGCAACAGTTTCAGGAGGATGTTGACCTCATTGAGCTCGATCCTCACCCTGAGGTTGACACATTGCGGCAGCATGCTGTCGAGGGCGTTGCGCGCCTGCAGTCCTTTCGAGGGGAGGGCCATGTCGTAGCGTTCCAGATCGCGGAGCGACACATGCTCCACTTTAGCCAGCGGATGGTGCGTTCCCACCACGGCTGAAAGCCGGTTCTCGAAAAGGATATGCGACTCCACTCCGTCGACCGGACCCGTGGGTTTGAACGCCATGGCGAAATCCACCACACGCTCCCGCAGCAATGTCATCAGTTCATCCATAGGCTTATAGAAGATGTTGAGCTTCACTTTGGGATACATTTTCGAGAACGTCAGGATCGTTTCCGTCAGGATAGGGCTGAAGGAATAAGTGACCCCGATGTTCAACGTGCCATCCTGCATACCGTTCAGGTCACCTATTCTTTCGGCGCAGAGATTGGCCTCGTAAATTGCATGTTTCGCATTGGGGAGAATCGCCTCGCCCGCCTCCGTCAGAATCACCTTGTGGCTACTGCGATAGAACAGCTGAGTTCCGAGTTCCTCCTCGAGTTGTTTGATTTGTTGCGACAGAGTGCTTTGTGTGATGCACATCGCCTTAGCAGCCTCGGAGAAGTTGAGCAGTTCGGCCGTTTTGACGAAATATTTTAGCTGACGTAGTTCCATAAAGCGGTGAATCGGTAAATTATTTTACAAAGATAGTTATCTTGTTGCCTGAAATGAAATTTTTTTGAAAATAAAGATCGGAAGGTTCGCTCCTGTCACCATGCAAAGCAATATTGCCGCCGAAGTCACGGCGTTGAAAGCGAAAAGATAGAAATTGTGGCTGAACATCGCCTCATTTCCGGAGAACATGCACAACGCCAGTCCACCGAACGCCTTATAGGCGTAGATTCCGGGAATCATGGGCAGCAACGCCGGAAACAGACATGTCTCAGCGGGGAATTTGGCATGAGGAGAGATAAACACCGCCATAGTCCCTACGATAAACGAAGCCACCAGCGTGGCGGGGATGATATTTGCGCCGGCGGCATTCATGAGGATGAATCTCACCGAATGTCCGACGGCGGCAATCAGTGCGCACCATGCGTAAGCGCGCCGCGGTGGCCGGCTGATAGCGGCGAAACCGATAGCGGCTATAGCCGCGAACAATCCGTCCTGTAGAATTTCTTCAATCATAACCATTAATTTATAAGTAAGTATCAGAACTAATTTATGTAAGTATCAGAACATTCCGGTTCGCATCAACAGCATGGCGGCACAGAGTCCGGCCGAGAGGCAGCATGTGAGCACCACGGCGTCCATGAAACGGCTTAAGGCGCAGAGATAATGGCGATAAATCAGGTCGCTGAACGAGTTAAGGAACGGGATTCCCGGCACCAGATAGAGCACGCTTGTTCCGAGGGCGGTGTAGGGTGTGGCACCGAGGCCGAACAGGGCGCCCGTGGCCCCAATCACGGCCGAGCCGAATGCACACAGCAGCATCACGAGTCTGATGTCGGCTTTCTTTGACAGGAGAATCTGTTTGAGATAATATCCCACGAAAGTAGCCACTGCCACAATACCCATAGCCACGAAATCTCCGCCGAACAACCGGCAGAACGAAGCGTTGGCCAGTGCGACCAGAATCAGCACGATCCATCGGCTCTGATAGTCGTCGCTGATAATTTTCCGGAACTTCTGTTGGGCCTGACCGAACGAGATTCGTCCATCGGCTATTTCCCAGCTCAGACGGCTCAGCCCCGTGTTGATGTTGAAGCTGACCGGAGTGTGTGGAATTGGGGCGATTGAAGTCACCGCCGGAGATGAATCGCCGCTGTCGCTGACCTCGAGATGCAGATGACGGGGCATGATTGACACCTCCACATCCTTTCCGTAGGCGCGGGCTATGCGTCCGAGGTTCTTTTCCAGGCGAATGCAGGTGGCCCCCACACCCATGAGCCATGCGCCATAGTCCGAGAGGAAGTGCGACAGTTGCTCAACCGAGGGGGGCGCCTCATGATGTTCCGTTTCGAAGTCAGTCTTCATAGTCATAATCGATGGAGTTGCCATTAGCGGGGTCGCCGGGAACGAAGAATTCATCACGTTCAGACCCTATTTCAAAAATTCTGTGGTTACCTTTGCGGTGGAATCTGATGTTTCTGATGATGTTGATAACTATTATCATCACGAACAGCGCTACGACGCATGTCCAAGTAATTAAAGGTGTTTCCATAATCTTTGTTTTTATTTTTTTCGCAAAGGTAACAACCTGACAATGTTAAAACCGATGAAGTTTGATTGATTTTACCGATAATGCCATTGACAGTTACCGTTTCTGAAAAGAGGAGGCCGCTGAGGATCAATGCCGGGCTATGATGACATTGACCTTCAGCGGCCTGAAAGTTTTTTAGCGGTGACGCGCCCTTATTTCACGTAAAGGAGCGAGGTCATCGACTCCTTACCGTCGCGGAAGAACCGTGCCCTGATTTCGGTTGTGCCTTCGGGGAGTTTGAAAGACTCCGTGAAGACAGGCGAAGCGGCAGTGGGTTCCGAGCCATCGAGGGTGTAGCGGATCACGCCATCGGGATAAGCGGCGTTCATCAGCACCATGCCGTCGGCCACAATCACACCCGGCGCGCGCATGTGGTAGTTGACTCCGTCCTTATCAAATGCGGGAAGTGTGCGGGAGTAGATCACTTTGTTGAATGTAGCGTTATCGTAGGTTTTGCCGGCGTTCCAGGCACGTTCTGCCAAACCGAGCGATTTGGGGAACAAGTGTGATTCAACGATAGCGTTGTCACGGATTGTTTCGCCGAACAGCTGACCCTGCAAACCGAGAATCTGAGCTTTGCAAGTAGAGTCGACCGGGCACATCTCCTCGGGATATCCGCCCAACGAGGTGAACTCATCGACGATGCCCCCCCAGTAGAGGCCACGTTCCATGGGGTGCGATGCATAGAGCATGTCCATATAGAATCTGTCGACATTAGAGATGACCACGGGGAAACCGGCCCTCAGCGCGCGGAGCGACTTGTTGAGTTTCGGGTCGGTTGATGAAGTCCAGCAGTTCACACCCATAGTCACCGGTGCCACCTCGGCGTTGAAGTCATCGCCGTAGCCCACACCGACCTCCTGCCACCCCATCATCGGGATGTTTTTCTCCTTCATCATCCGGGCGATCCGTTTAACGAATTCACCCTGTGTCAGATGGCGTCCGGAAATACCGAGTTCGGCACACATTTTCTGCACCGACGGTGCTCCGTCCCATGCGCCTTCAGGCACCTCGTCGCCACCGATGTGCACGGCAGCCAGGGGCACACCCGCCTCGCTGTACATTGCAGCGATTTCATCGATCACCTTGCTCATGAAGTTGTACGGGCCGGGTATTGCCGGGTTCATCAGGTTGTCGTGGAACGCCTGTGCCGAGGTGTAGCGTGAGGTGTCGCCATCCTCAATCAGGCGGTAAGTGTCGTCGCCCGTTCGGCGATAGCGCGCCTCCATTGATTTGATCGCGGCGCGGGC
>JAXJVW010000140.1:0-4611 GCA_036308365.1 Muribaculaceae bacterium | reverse complement strand
TTGCACAACTCAAAGAGCAGCAGAAGGCCATCGCCGAAAAACTCTCTGAGATCGAAACCGAAATGCGCAACCGCCTCCTCAACATCCCCAATGTCCCCTGCAACATGGTTCCCGAAGGCAAAACAGCAGCCGACAACGTAGTGGAGAAAACCGGTGGACAAATGCCACAGCTCCCCGACGACGCTCTGCCCCACTGGGAACTCGCTAAAAAATACAACATCATCGACTTTGACCTCGGTGTGAAAATAACCGGTGCCGGATTCCCCGTCTACATCGGCAAAGGCGCCCGACTGCAGCGAGCTCTCATACAGTTCTTCCTCGACCAGGCCAACGAAGCCGGCTACACCGAAATACAGCCCCCCTACGTGGTCAACGAAGCCTCAGGCTACGGAACAGGTCAGCTCCCCGACAAAGAAGGCCAGATGTACTATGTCAACGAGGACAACCTCTACCTCATCCCGACAGCCGAAGTCCCCGTAACTAACATCTACCGCGACGTAATCCTCACACAGGAACAGCTCCCCATCAAAAACTGCGCCTACTCAGCTTGCTGGCGACGCGAAGCCGGTAGCTACGGCAAAGATGTGCGTGGCCTGAACCGTCTCCACCAGTTCGACAAAGTCGAGATTGTCCGCATTGAAAAACCCGAAAACTCCTATGCGGCTCTCGAAGAAATGAAAAACCACGTGCAAGGCCTGCTCGAATCATTAGGCCTCCCCTGGCACATTCTCCGTCTTTGCGGCGGCGACATGAGCTTCACCTCCGCCATCACATTCGACTTCGAAGTATTCTCAGCCGCTCAGAAACGCTGGCTTGAAGTATCTTCCGTCTCTAACTTCGAAACCTACCAGGCCAACCGCCTCAAATGCCGCTACCGTGGCGACGACAAAAAAACTCAACTCTGCCACACACTCAACGGAAGCGCGCTCGCCCTGCCTCGAATCATGGCGGCTCTGCTCGAAAACAACCAGACTCCCAACGGTATCGTGATCCCCGAATGCCTCCGGAAATACACCGGCTTCGACATCATCGACTGATAACCCTCACCTTGAGCCTGGCTCATCAAAAACGTCATCAAGCGCACACACCGGCGACGAAAATCCCCGATGTGTGCACTTGACCATGTTTGCGACTCCCTCTCCCCGAGCTGAACATTGGCCACAGTTAATTTGTTGTTAATGAGTAAATCATTGTTATTTTGTTTTTTTTACTAAAAAAATTACTCCATACAACTTATTTAACTTAACTTTGCCAACAACTCAGCCCCGACGCCCCGCCGCAACCCAAACGGCCATGGCATCGCAAAGAGTCAAAAACCGATAAACAACAAACACAACACAAATATGGAAAACGAAAAATTCGACCGACTCAGTTACGCCCTCGGACTCAGCATGGGCAACAACTTCCGCAGTTCAGGTATTGAATCAATAGCCGTCAACGACTTCGCCGACGGCGTTGCTGCCGTGTTCAACGGCGCTGAACCCAAAATGTCCTACAACGAAGCTAAAGAAGAAATTCAAAAATTCTTCACAGCAATGGAACAACGTCAGCGCGAAGCAGCAGCAAAAATGGGCGAAGTGAACAAAGCCGCCGGCGATGCATTCCTCGCTGAAAACGGCAAACGTCCCGAAGTGAAAACAACCCCATCAGGTCTCCAGTATGAAGTAATCACTAAAGGCACAGGCGCACAGCCCACTGCCGACGACACCGTTGAAGTGCACTACACCGGAAAACTCATCGACGGAACAGTGTTCGACAGCTCAGTTGAACGTGGCGTGCCCGCGACTTTCGGCGTGACTCAGGTCATCCCAGGTTGGGTCGAAGCACTTCAGCTCATGAAAGTCGGCGCTAAATGGAGACTCTTCATCCCCTCTCAGCTCGCCTACGGGCCCCAGGGCGCCGGCAACGTCATCGGTCCGAACGCAACCCTGATATTCGACGTCGAACTCCTCAAAATCGTTGAAAAATAAACCATTTCACATACATCTTATGAAAAAAATTCTGTTAGCAGTCGCTACAGTTGGCGCTCTTTTCGCAACAACCGCTTGTAACGACTCATTCAAATCATCCGACAACAACGCCGGATTCGCCGACTCTCTCGCAACAGGCTACGCCCAGATGATGGGTGTGCAGATGCGCGGTCAATTACCCATGCTCGAAGCCCAGTTAGGCGACGACTTCGATCGTAAATCCTACGAAAAAGGCCTCAAAGCAGGTATGACCCTCGACACCGCCGACATCTCCTACATGATCGGTCTGCAGCAGGGCATGAACCTCTCAATGGTCGCTTACCAGTGGGCTAAGGAAGACATCAAAGTCAACCAGGGCAAAATGGCCAAAACCGCTATCGCTGCCCTCAACGACACTACTCTCCAGATGGAGGTCCTCTACGCTCAGATGAATCAGCTCCAGCAGCGCTACCAGCAGCTCAAGGAAGAAAAAGCAAACAAAGAACGCCAGGCAAAAGCCGAAGCTAACGCTGAAGCCGGCAAAAAATACCTCGCCGACCTCCAGAAAAAGGATGCCGACGTCAAAGTGACAGAATCAGGTCTCGGCTACAAAATCACAGCTTCCGGCGATGAAACACGCGCCAACGACACCGACATCGTGAGCGTCGTATACACCGGTAAACACCTCGACGGTTCTGAATTCGACAGCTCTCACGGCGAACCCGTGCCCTTCGAACTCACACGCGTCGTTCCCGGATTCACCGAAGGCCTCAAACTCATCGGCAAAGGTGGCAAAGCCACTCTCTACATCCCCGGTGAACTCGGTTACGGCGAGAACGGTCAGCCCATGGCTGGCATCGAACCCAACGAAATGCTCGTGTTCGAAGTGGAAATCACCAACATCGAACCCCAGGCAGCCGAATAATCCCACAACATAAAAATCTACGGAGATGATGGTCAATCTTTCCGATTGCCTTCATCTCCGTTTTCTTTTCCCCTCTCAAAATTTAATGAAAAAACTCTGCATCGCAGCCATCACCGCAGCTATCTCTCTCGGCTTTTACGCATCTTCATGCACCGAACAAAATCCTATTGCCAAAACCTACACCGACAGTGCCAAACTGACCGAAAAACCGGCAACATGGTCAAACAGTCAGCCGCAGCTCGCCAACGTAACCGACTCAGCATCCTATCTGATGGGCTACATTTTCGGAGGCAACCTCAACCGCATGATCGAAGCTAACCGTATGCCGGAACTCAAGGAAATAAACCGTACAGAATTCGAACGGGGTGTGGCTATGGCCCTGCAAGCCGACTCTTCGCAGCTCGACATGCTCTACGGAATGGTCTTCGCGCTCGACCTCCGCCACAATCTGACTAAAATGACTCAGGCGCGGAACCTCAAATGGAACCGCACACTGACCTACAGAGGCTTCTATCAGGGATTCAACAACACCATCCCCAACGACATGCCGCTACCTGTCGCCGAAGACGACCTCAACCAACTCCTCTACCCTACGGTGACCGACGGGCAGGAGCTCGAATTCTGAAAAACTACTTATTCAATATTTCCGTAACCTTCTCCACAATGCGGGAAGGTGCTATTCCACTGAGGCACAGATAGTCGCCGCGGTAGCACGGCTTATCGCCGAAAACCGAGCACGGACGACACGTCAGCGGCAACTGGATTATGTTGGCATCACGCTGGTGCCATCCCTTGAATCCACAGTAGGGATGCGTGGCGCCCCAAACACTCACAACCGGAGTGTTGACAAGCGATGCCAGGTGCATGTTGCCCGAATCCATCGAAACCACCGTCTTACAATGGCTCATCACAGCTAACTCTACCGGAAAGCCCAAACGACGGCCGGCAAGCGAAACACACCGTGGATAACTCTCCACCCAACGGTTGAGCACCCGCTCCTCTTCCTCGCCACCGCCAAACAGAATAACACGGTTACGGATGTCCGATGACAACTCGGCCACAACCTTCTCCATCATATCAACCGGATAAATCTTGCCGGCATGCTTGGCGAACGGTGCGACACCTATCCATCTGACTCCCGACTCCGGACGCCCCACAATCTCCGGAAGCATATCTTTAGGTGAGCCGCCACGGCCAAACAGTCCCTCAAAACGCTCCTCGAGTGGCAACCCGATGGCATAGAACACCTCGCGGTATCGGGCACGCGACGACGTCAGTGGCAACATGATTTTATTATTACGGCGCGTCAAAGCGCGTTTGCCGCGACGTCCCTTGTTGATCCTCCTGACCGGCACACCATGCAACCGGCATGCGAGCCTGAGCAACTGCGTGCGTATCACGTCGTGAAGATCAACGAATGCGTCGAAATCAAACTCCCGGCGCAAATCCTTGAACAAACACCACATAGCGGTGGTGCCGGTGTACTTCGTCTTCAAGTCGACACCGACAACCCGCAGATTATGCGGCGCGTTGACAAACATCGAGGTCATCATCGGGCGGGTGATGAACATGAACTCCACCTGAGGATAACAACGAGCCGCGCTATACAGCACCGGGATGACCATCGCCACGTCGCCCAAAGCCGAAAAACGCGCTACAAGCACACGCTTCAGGCCACGTGGATTGGTCAATGATTTTTCTTTACTTCTTTCCGCCATATAACACCGGATTGGTGTC
>JAXJVW010000139.1:0-5154 GCA_036308365.1 Muribaculaceae bacterium | reverse complement strand
CCTCTCATCATCGGTCACTTAGCTCGCTAAGCTCCCTCTTCTTCGAGAAAAATCCTCTAAAAATTTCCCTCGGATAAATATCAAAATAATTTCCACCAGTTACTTATGTTTAAAATTGTAAATAGAATTCAGCGGTCAGTTGGCGGTAGTCGGGGGTGAATTCATCGGCCCGGGAGCGGATGGTGAGGACTTCATTGATTGTCACACCATCATATTTCTTGAATTCCCACATGATCCGGAACGGCGCCTTCCCCTCAACCGACCTAACCTCGCATATCCTCCGTGGATACAACCTGGCCATAGCCGCCTGAAATATCAGATCATCACGGTACTCGGCCGGAGTGATCAAGGCCAGGGTGCCGTTATCTGACAGCATTGAGTCGGCTTTTGAAAAAAGGGTGGGGAAGGGAAGGGAATTCTCATGTCGGGCAATGGCACGTGACGCCGACGGTGACATCAACCCGGTTTTGAAAAACGGCGGATTGCTGACAATGAGATCAAATTTCCTGTCTGTTTGAAACTCGGCGAAGTCTCCCGTGACTACTGACAGCCGGTCGCTCCATGGACTGTTGCTGAAGTTGAGTGCGGCCTCGGAGGCTGCCCTTTCGTCAATCTCTACGGCTGTGATTTCTGCTTCGGCATATCGCTGGGCCATCATCAAGGCGATAAGCCCAGTGCCTGTGCCGACATCGATAATCCGCCGGGCTACGTCAGCGCTTCCCCATGCTCCCAACAGCACTCCGTCGGTGCCCGGTTTCATGGCCGACTCGCGGTTGATGACTTCAAACCGCTTCATCCTGAAAATTGTCTCTCGGTTAGGATTCCTTCCCATGACTGAAACTTTAAACGCTGATTAACATGAACTTATCATTGGTCAAGAAGACCCTCCGGAAGTGTCATCATCAGGGTATGTGTCTCCGGTATGATGTCATCGATAAATTCGGTGGCCACGGGAATAAGATAGTTCGTTTCACGTCCGGGTGTTTCAACCACAAACAAAATGTTCTCTGTGCTGTCATCGACATCGACAATCTCCCCGACAATGCTACCCTGATCCGAAACGATGGTGTAACCTATGAGGTCTGACGCATACATCCCTTCCTCGTCATCACATGCATCGGTAGCATTGGCCAAGGCTTCGTCATTACGCAGTGCGTAGATTTCTTTGTTGACCATCTGCGACACTTTATCTTCTGAATCCATACGGTCAATGGTAGCGAGATACGACCCGTTGCCGCGCTCACGCAATGTGTTTATGAAAAAAGGAACGTATATTCCATCCATGTCGGCCACTATGCACTTCAACTCGGCTATATCCACATCAATCTCTGTCAGAAGATTGATCTCTCCTTTCACTCCATGCGGCTTCCCGAATTTACCTATGCTGACCAGTTCGGCGAGTGTAATCATTTTTTCTTTTTCTTTTTGCCTGTTGGCTGAGGCGGAAGTTTATAGTCGTTTATCACGCAGTTCTCGCTGTTGGCCCGTATGGCCCCGTGCGAGATGTTTGCCAGATCGTCATATATACGCTCGTTTTCCACTGAATCGCTGCCGTTTGACAACATCGCCTTTTTCATTTGATTGGCTATGGCGGTCACCAGTGCCGCGCGTTCATTTCCTTCTTCCATTTCAGCTGCCTTGCCTATGAGGGCTATCAGGTGCTGTCCGTAATGGCGGTATTTGAACCCGTTCTGCTGATAATCTATTTTCTCAGGCGCAACCTGCAGTGTGTCTCTTTGAATCAATTCATAAGGATAGTCTATATCAAGTTTGAAATCCGACATGATTGCCAAATGATCCCAGAGTTTGCGCTTGTTGTCTTCGCCGTCACGTAGGGCCGGGAAAAGGTTACCCATAGCTTTTATTATGCTCTGGGCACACAAATTGCGCTCGCCGCGGTCCTCTATGTTGAGACAATGCTCAACCATTTTATGGATCGTGCGGCCATATTCGGGAAGTATAAGTTCTTTCTGTTGGGTGTTATATGTAAGCATATGTTTTATAATATTGGGAGACGGAGCCGGTGCGGCCATATTTGGAATCAATACATCCATTCCAGTTTTCCGGCATTTTGAACCACATGTCAGTGTCAAAACCGGGCGACTGTGCCTGTCAACATGTATCGATCGGCACGCAGGCCGTCTGTTCTCCCTGAACTGTTATCGTAAATTGTTCTCGGTGATGTAGCGCTCTGCGTCGATCGCGGCGCGGCATCCCATTCCGGCGGCTGAAATAGCCTGTTGATAACGGGAGTCGGCGACATCGCCGGCAGCAAATACTCCGTCTACATTGGTCATGCTGGTCCCCGGTTCGAGAATGACGTAACCTTCGTCGTCCAAACGGATGCTGTCACGGAACACCTCGGTGTTGGGCGTATGGCCTATCGCAAGGAAAAATCCGTCGATGGCTATGTCGAATATCTGCTCATTCTCAGCCCCGGCATTCTCAATCAGCTTCGCTCCCTCAAGGGTAGGTTCGCCGAACAGTCCAAGGGTGTTGCAGTTGAACAACACTGTTATCTTTTCATTCTTCAGCACTCGTTCCTGCATCACTTTCGATGCGCGCAGATAGGGTTTGCGGACTATCAGATACACTTTTTCGGCAAGTGAACTCAGATAGAGGGCTTCCTCACAGGCTGAGTCACCACCTCCAACAACAGCCACTTTGCGGCCGCGATAGAAAAAGCCGTCGCAGGTGGCACAGGCCGAAACTCCAAGTCCGGCATATTTCTCCTCGTCGGCCAAACCTAAGTAGCGGGCCGATGCTCCGGTGGCTATGATGACTGTCGATGCCTTCACGATGTCGCCATTGTCGATGGTGACGGTGAACGGACGCTCGCTGAAATCAACGGCGCTGACCATGCCACCGCGTATGTCGGCTCCGAAATGCTCGGCCTGGGCGCGCATGTCCATCATCAATTGTGGCCCGGTGATCCCTGTTGGAAATCCCGGGAAATTCTCTACGTCGGTGGTGGTGGTCAACTGTCCCCCGGGTTGGTTCCCTTCGTAAAGGATGGGGCTGAGATTAGCTCTCGAAGCGTAAATCGCTGCGGTATATCCGGCAGGACCGGCTCCAATAATCAAGCATGGGGTTGAAAATTCTGCCATAGTATTTTTATCTTAAATCGTTGATGTCGGCTTTGGGCAACTGTTTGCTGTTGAAGCGGAAATGACTGTCGGGTAGCTGTTTCCCAGTTCTCATAGCCTGAAATATTATGTTGATGTTATGTTTGTTTATCGTTAAAGCTACATTCTTGATGAAATAGGTCTGGGCATCCACGGTCACCACTGCCTTGCTGATCTCTTGCTTCCCGCTTTTGGGTGTCAGCTCTACGGTGTAGGTCCCGGGTGATGACTTGAGCAAACGCGGCGTGTAATCCTTACGCGCTTTCTTGATGAAGGTGAACGGGTTGATTTCTGCCAGCTCGTCGGCTGTGGGCTCGGTGATTGTCACCTCGTTGGTGTCACGTGAGTATGACCACAGTGTCTTCCCGTCATACCATGTCGAGGCCATGTCGGTGTCTATGACAAACCGGTCACCCGCAAGAGTGAATGTGCCCGACGAAACTCCGTTGCCTGCGTTTATGGTCAGATTCGACGAAATGCTCGGGGCTTTCCTTATCGTCTCGACGGTTTTGTCAACCACCGATGTGGCTGATGTAACGGCTGAACAAACCATTGGAATGATCAGCGCTATCAGGGCTAAAAGTTTTCTCATGTCAATGAAACATCTCATTTCGTAAAAATGTTTGCGGACGCTGTCATGCACCCAGGTCATTAAGCAGATGGTCAAGGGCAACTATGTCAAGCAACACCTGACGGGGCTTGCTGCCCATGGCAGGGCCAACAACACCGGCGGCCTCCATCTGGTCCATGATCTTACCGGCGCGGTTATAGCCTATGCCATATCGGCGTTGCAGCGATGAGGTCGACGCCGTGCCTGACTGAACAATGAACTGAGCTGACTCAACGAACAGAGGATCTCGTTCCGTAACCGCTCCGGCATTACCCTCATTCCCACCGTTGGGGTTATAATCGGGCAGAAGGTAGGGGGTGGCGTAGCCCTGCTCGTTTTCAATGAAGTTGCATATGTCTTCAACCTCGGGGGTGTCAATGAACGCACACTGAACACGGTCGAGATTGCTGCCGTTAAGGAACAGCATGTCGCCACGGCCTATCAGCTGGTTTGCACCGGTGCGGTCAAGAATTGTCTTACTGTCGGTGCTCTGGGGCACTTTGAACGCTATTCGGCCGGGGATATTGTTTTTGATCACACCGGTGATAACATCGATCGACGGTCGCTGAGTGGCGATGATCATGTGGATTCCCACGGCTCGGGCCTTGGCCGTGATTCGGGCAACGGGGGTCTCCACCTCTTTGCCCAACACTGTGATAAGGTCGGCGAACTCGTCGATTATTACAACAATATACGGCAGGAAACGGTGCCCTTTCTCGGGATTGAGCTGTCGGGCAATGAATTTCTCATTATATTCTTTAATGTTCCTGACTCCGGCTCCTTTCAACAGAAGGTAACGGTTGTCCATCTCTATACAGAGGGAGTTGAGTGTCGACAGAACTCTGTCCGATGATGTGATGATAGGCTCATCCTCATCGGGCATCTTGGCGAGATAGTGGTGTTCAAGCTTACTATACAGCGAGAACTCTACCATCTTCGGGTCGATAAGCACGAATTTCAAGGTCGCCGGATGTTTCTTATATATTAATGAGGCGATGATGGTGTTCAACCCAACTGATTTTCCCTGACCGGTGGCGCCCGCTACAAGCAGGTGCGGCATCTTGGCCAGGTCGGCAACATAAACCTCATTGGAGATGGTGGCTCCCATAGCCATCGGAAGTTCTCCCTTGAACTCCTGATATTTCTTCGATGACAGCACCTCTCTGATTCCTACGGTCTGCGGTTTCTTGTTCGGCACTTCTATACCGATGGTCCCTTTTCCAGGTATCGGGGCTACGATTCGTATTCCTATGGCCGACAGACTTCTCATCAGGTCATCTTCCAATCGCTTGATCTGCTGTATGCGGGTACCCTCCTCGGGTACAATCTCGAAAAGTGTCACCGTGGGACCTACCGTAGCGTCAATCTTCTGAATATTGATGCCATATTCACGAAGCGATCTGATGATTCGCTCTTTGT
>JAXJVW010000138.1:0-3638 GCA_036308365.1 Muribaculaceae bacterium | reverse complement strand
TTGCGCACCTCGTAGCCCGACGGTGAGAAGAAACTGAGCAGAATCTGCCGTTGCGGATGTTCACTCCGAATCCGTTCGATCAGGGTGCGACCCTGCTCGAACTCTCCTAACGACGCTGCGTGCACCCATATGGGACGGTCAAGGTCGGCCAGATCATTCTTCAGCCTGAGCATGGTGTCGCTCTGACCTTGAATCATGGTGGCGATTTTCTTCGATTTCAGGGCACCGGCCTTGGCTGCCGCGGAGTATAAACGAATTCCTGTGTTGTAAAGCCAGTTCATGGCGAGGGGTGATGCTTCAGGCGTTCTTTATGTTTTCGATTCCGGCGCGGATGCGACGTATTGTTTCCTCCTTGCCCATCAGTTCGGTGATGTCGAACATGTGGGGACCTTTGCATTCGCCAACGACGGTCAGACGGAACGCGTTCATCACGTTGCCCATGTGCAGACCGTTGTCTGTTATCCATCCGAGAACTATCGGTTCGGCTGCGGCGCTGCTGAAGTCGTCGATTTTTTCGATTACTTCAATAAGTTGTCGCATCAGCTCGGGGGTTTGCTCGCTCCAGCGTTTTTTAACCGCTTTAGGTTCGTAGCTGTCGGGGGCCACAAAGAAGAAGCGGGCCTGCTCCCACAGGTCGGAAACGAAGTTGATGCGTCCCTTGACCATCGCCACGGCGCGGGTGATGTAGTCCATGGAGAAGTCGTCGGGGTTCACGCCGTTAGCTTTGAGAACGGGGATGAACAGCTCGGCGAGTGTTTCATCGGGGAGTTCCTGTAGATATTTGTGGTTGAACCATTTTCCTTTTTCGAAGTCGAATTTCGCACCGGCTTTCGAGCAGTGGCTGAACGAGAATTTCTGTATCAGCTGCTCCATGTCCATGATTTCTGTGTCGTCGCCGGGATTCCATCCTAACAGGGCCAGGAAGTTGATGACGGCCTGGGGAAGGTAGCCTGCCTCACGGTAGCCCGATGAGGTGTCGCCTGACTTGGGATCGTGCCACTCCAGCGGGAACACGGGGAATCCCAGGCGGTCGCCGTCGCGTTTGCTGAGTTTGCCTTTGCCGTCGGGTTTGAGCAGCAACGGCAGATGCACGAACGCCGGCATGGTGTCGGCCCATCCGAAGGCCTCGTAGAGAAGCACGTGGAGGGGTGATGACGGGAGCCATTCCTCGCCTCGGATCACGTGGGTCACCTCCATCAGATGGTCGTCAACGATGTTGGCCAGGTGATAGGTGGGGAGGTCGTCTGCGCTTTTGTAGAGCACTTTGTCATCGAGAATCGATGAATTGATCACCACTTTGCCACGGATAAGGTCGTTGACTTCAACGTCGCGGCCCGGTTCAATGAGGAATCGAACCACGTAGGGGTGGCCGTCGGCGATAAGTTTGTCCACTTCTTCTTTCGGCAGGGTCAGCGAGTTGCGCATTGATCCTCGGGTTGAAGCGTCATATTGGAAGTTGGCGATTTCGTTGCGTGCCTTTTCCAGTTCGGCGGGGGTGTCGAAGGCTATGTAGGCTTTGCCGTTGTCAAGGAGCTGTTTGACATATTTGCGATAAATGTCGCGTCGCTCGCTCTGTTTGTAGGGACCGTACTGCCCCCCTTCGCGAACCCCTTCGTCAATGCCGATTCCGAGCCATGCGAGGGCTTCGTTGATGTAGTCCTCGGCTCCGGGCACGAAGCGCTGCGAGTCAGTGTCCTCGATGCGGAGAATCATTGTTCCGCCGTTCTGGCGGGCGAAGAGATAGTTGTAGAGAGCGGTTCGTACGCCGCCTATGTGGAGGGGTCCTGTGGGTGATGGTGCGAAGCGAACGCGCACGGGACGGTTATCTGTTGTATTCATCGCAATAAAATTTTTTGCAAATTTAGCAAAATCCTATGTGTTATGCAATCAAGTGAACCAATCTTTTTAGTCCGTGATGTGTCAACCGGTGTCTGAACCTGACTTACGGGGGGTCGACACGGGGCGTTGGAATTATCTTTTCCGGGGGTGCCGGCCTATTAATGTCAGTTGGTTTTGGGTGTTGCCGGGCTATGATCGGTGTGACGGCCAGCTACGTGTCAGAAGGCGTTTTTCTCGCCTTTCACGGCGTTAAGCACGGTTTTAACAATGATTTTGAGGTCGAGCAGGAACGACCAGTGTTCGATGTACCACACGTCGCGTTCAACACGTCCCTGCATCTGCCACAGTTCCTTTGTCTCGCCACGGAAACCGGTCACTTGCGCCCATCCGGTTATGCCCGGGCGAATGATGTGGCGAACCATGTATTGGTCGATCAGGCTGGTGTACTGCTCGGTGTGTTTGAGCATGTGCGGACGCGGCCCGACCACGCTCATGTCGCCTATCAGCACGTTGAAGAACTGGGGAAGCTCATCGATGCTCGATTTGCGCAGGAAGTCGCCGAGGCGTGTTTTGCGGGGGTCGTTTTTGGTGGCCTGCACATTGTCGGAGTCCTTGTTGACTTTCATGGTGCGGAATTTGTAGCATGTGAACTCCTTGCCATGGTAGCCCGTTCGGCGCTGTTTGAAAAACACGGGGCCGGGTGAACTGATTTTGATGGCTATGGCCACGGGGATGAAAATTATTGGGGAGAAAAGCAGGAACGCACTCGAGAAGATTATATCGAAAGTGCGCTTGGCAAACCGTGAGTGCCATGTGCTCAGCGATGTGGGGTGGGTGGCGAGCACGGGAGTGGTGCCCACGGCGGTGAGTTTGAATATGCGGTCGAAGTAGCGGTTTATCTGGGGCACATAGTAGAACTTGACCATGTTGTCCTCACACACTTTCAGCGTTTGCGACAGGCTTTCGCGGTCCTCGCCCGAGAGGGTGTAGTAGACCTCGTCAACGCCATATTCGGTCACGAAATCCTTGAATTTGTCAAGCGTTCCCAGATATGTCCCCTCGAAATCGGTGGGCTTGTAGGGTGAGAAGAAGCCCAGAACCCTGTAGCCATACGATGAGTTCTCTTCCATGTTGGCCACGAGTTTGGCGGCGGTTGAGCCGGTGCCCACAATGACCACTTTGAGGTAGTTGTAGCCGCGGCGTCGGAAAAATTTCATCACCTCGCGGAAAATGGTCCAGGAGATGGGGAGCACAACCATGTAGATCAGGAAAAAGCATAGAAGCCTGTGCACCGGCACCGGCTCGATGCCTATGTACAGAAGTATGGCTGAGAAGCAACATGCGGTCAGCATCACGGCCGTGATGGCATGCGCCACTATCCTGTCAATATGGATGGAGCGGTTGGCCAGTACTTTGCGGGTGTAGAGGTAGGGAACGGGCAGATAGGCCACGTTCAGGCACACGAGCATCACGCGCAGCGCCACTCCCTGGGCTTCGCACGGAATGAACCGTACCACTGTCAGGAACAGCAGGTTGAGGATCAAAAAGTCAATTATTACAAGTATCGGGACAATAAATTTGCCGTATCGTGAAATTCTTGTCAAGACTGGTAAGGGTTAGCGATTGAATCGATACATCGCAACCGGCGCGCCGTCGAGGGGCGCCATGGGGCGATGCTGTTATTTTGTTCGGTTTGTGTGGGGCGGGGGAGTCATGGCGGCAAAGGCCACGTGTCCTTCGTGGGGGTCGCGTGGCCGTTGACGCCTTGTCAGGAATCAAAGATGTGAGTCGATGATTTT
>JAXJVW010000137.1:0-9264 GCA_036308365.1 Muribaculaceae bacterium | reverse complement strand
GGATTAGGCACTTCGGTGAAATCCTCAGGTATGGAGCTCGTACCTATCCAAACCAATCGTCCGTCTAACCCAACACCTTTGAGCATCGATTTGATCAATGCCGCCGAGCCTTTGCAATCACCGAATCGCTTCGTCAGCACCGCCGACGGGGCATCGGGCTTGAACCCTAAGTCGCCCGCCTCTATCGCCACATACCTGATATTTTCCCTAACCCAGTCCTGAATGGCATGCATCTTTTCTATCGGGGTGGAGCAGTTCTGTGTCAATTCTCTTGCGAACCGCTCAACCTCGGCTCTACCGGGATCTTCATCACTCGTGTAGGTTCGCAGATTCCCATACAGCTCATCGACATCTTTGAACAAGCCGGTCAACTGCACATAGGGAAACAGATGACGGGCCGACGGTGCGCTGTATTCACTCTTCATCGCCGGCAAATCCTTGGCGCTGACGGTGATGACATACTCTTTACCGTTCGCCGACACCTCCCGGCTGACGGTCGCCGTTGACGGCATATTCCGCTGGGCTATGTCAATCTTCCCTTTCAGCGCCACCGGCATACGGTAAGTGATATCAAGATCTCTGACCGGATACATCTCCTCCAGAAACAGCATACTGCGGTAGCCTGGACGGGTGATGGTGGTCTCGAACTGAACATTGGTCTCTTTCCCGGGCTCGAGCTGCAGCATCATCATGCATATCCGGCTGTCGTCATAGAATATACCATTATCTTTGGCGTAACTGTATTCCGGGATCACTCCTTTGCTCTTGGCCTTGTCTATCGTGGTGATCTTGTCATAAAACGTGAACGCAAGGGCCTTGCACGGCACGCGCAACGCCGTATAGCTCATCTCCTCCGTATGCTTGATTTTGGTCACTCGCATCTTTTCGCCGTCACCTTCGGTCTGCAAGGTGTAGACATGCCTCACTTCGGGCATGACAACGTTACTCTCTACCTGACTGCGGCTTTCGAAGCCAATCAATGTCAGCAACAGCAACACTATGTGATAACGACTATTTTTCATGGGCTGTAATGATTATTTTTCCTTCTTTATTGGTTCATCATCCCCATATTCTGCCGGAGGCTGTCCCGCCTCGGCCCAATGGATGAACCTGTTTTGTAAAATTAAAACATATTTCTATCATTTCAAAATTAATTGTAAAAAAAGTATAATAATTTCACAATCCATGAGAAAATGCGCAACATCTACGCGATAATCTATGTACTTATTCTCTTTTTTTTCATTTTTAATGTTCTTTTTTTCTCAAAAAAACCTCTGTTTGAAAAAAAAACGCTACCTTTGAAGTTGATTTAACGAAATCCTCTCGTCTATCACATATTAACTTGGGAAAATTTATCACTCGAATCAGTTATTTAACAGCACTTTAAACAAAAATCAAGCATCCCGAGGGAATCTGACCCGGCAGCCTTAGCCGGCCTATGGCTTTTCCTTCCGACATTCCCACGGTCATTTCCGGGCTTCCCGGACATGAAACTTTTGATTACTAAGAAATTACACATATTTTTATATATCCATTCTAATCAATCATTAAAGAGTTATGAAGAAATTCTTTTATGCCGGACTTCTGACCGCGGCCCTCGTATCGTTGGGTAGCTGTTCTGAAGATAACGGCGGTTGGATCGGAGAAGCCACAGGTGGCATCGCCCCTTCCGTAAATCTCAACTCTGAGATTATCACTTCCAGAGCTTCGGCTAAGGAGATCGCTGTCGAGCAGCTCTCGCTCAGGCTTTCTAAATCCGATGGCTCATTCTCTAACACTTGGGACTACGCTTCTTTCCCTACCGATAACAGTTTCAAAATCGGCGACTACACCCTCGAAGCTTTCTATGGCGACGAAGGAGTGGAAGGTTTTGACAAACCTTATTACTATGGCGTGGCTAACGTCAAGGTCCTCGAAAACCAGGCTACTCCGGTGCAACTCACAGCGCAGCTCGCAAATGCGATGGTCCAGATCAACTACACCGACAATTTCCGTAAATACTTCTCCAACTACAGCTCGACTGTATCCGCCGCGACCGACCCCGTATACTACGGTCCCGACGAAACACGGCCTGTCTACGTAAACCCCGGAACGGTAAACATCACAACTTCTATGACAACCCCGCAGGGTAAGGACACTAAATTCAAAGCGAACCCTTTCCAGGCGCAGGCACGTCACCTCTACAACGTGACCTTCGACATTGACAACAACCCAGGTAACGCTGTCCTTACAATTACCTACGACGACGCCCTCGAAATGGAGGACATCGTAATCAACCTCGATGACCTCGAAGCCGCACCCGAACCTGTTTTCAGCGTGGAAGGTTTCGCTCAGGGCACTCCGGTCGAAGTGGTCGAAGGTGTGGCCCCGGCTAACCCCGTGAAGGTCAACATGATCGCCAGAGCCGGAATCTCATCGGTCAAACTCTCCACTGTCTCTAAATCGCTTCGCCAGCAAGGTTGGCCGGCTGAAGTGGAACTGGTTTCGGCCGACGCCTCAACTCAGACAATCCTCTCATCTCTCGGACTGAATGTCAGAGGTCTCTTCCGAAATCCCGACCAGATGGCGGTCATCGACTTCTCCGCCGTGGCTAACCATCTCCGCTACGTCGATTCAGGCGATAACGAAACCACATTCACCATCAACCTGACCGACCGTTTCGACCGAGCCATGGAACCCGTGACCCTGTCGTTCAACACTCTCAAGGCTATCTGTGAATATGGCGAGTTCGAACCGCTCTACTACAACTCTTCCGAACTCTCGTTCACTCTGAAATATAACGGTGCCGACATCGAGAAAAACGTCGAGTTCCTCTATCAGAACGACCGCGGAACCGACTCCAAAGCTCCATTCAAATCCGTATCGGCTGTCTCTGACAACATCTACAAGGTAACCTTGACTGTTCCGGCCAACGAATCCGACATCCTCTTGAAAGGTAAATTCGGGGCTACCAACCTCCCTGAAAAAACCATCGTCAGAGTGGGCGACGCTCTCGTAGCTGATGAAAACGACATCTTCGCCACATCAGCTAAAGTCTCTGTCATGACCACTTCACGGGCCACCGGCGACGTCAAAATATTCGCCATCGACAACAACGGCTCCGTCAAACAAATGGCGGCGCAAGCTGTCGCCGACGGCTATCTCATCTCCGGCCTCAACCCGGCGACAACCTATAAAATGTTCGCCGAAATCGACGGTCGGTCATCTAAATCCGCATCCTTCACAACCGAAGCGTCAGCTCAGCTCCCGGTCGACCAGTTCAACGACTGGCGCTCCGCATCAAGCGGCTCCCACTGGACCAACTGGCAGATTGGCGACGGCAACACATGGGGCACGAACAACCCCATGACAACAAGCCAGGGAGCCGACTACGGCTACACCCGCTCCGCCGGCACCCTCGCCACAAACGACGCACACTCTAACGGATCTGCCATTCTGCTGCGAACCATCGGTTGGGGCAGCGGAAACACCGCGGTCGGCTCATTGGGAACACGAAAAATGAAATATGCCGACGCCGGTCTGCTCCACTTAGGCGCTTCGCGCTCATCACGCCCTGAAGGACATTCAGGTGTCGCGGGTGCGCTCTCCACCGACGACCTCAACTGCGGACTCGCTTTCTCCTCACGTCCGTCAGCCCTGTCGTTCTGGGCCAAATACTCCCCGAAAAACTCCGCTGACAAAGGTTTGGCCATGATCGCCGTTTACGATGCCGATGGAAACACAATCGCATCAGGATCAATCGAAATCAACCCCGCCGACCAATACTCAAACCTGTCAATCCCTTTGACATATGCCGACGGAGCCGCAAAAGCGCATAAAATCTACGTCAAGTTCCTCTCGACAAACACCGAAGCCGCTCTGGCAAAGGACAACAACTGGATAACACCACCCCCGTTCGCTAACCTCTCCGACGCAAAATACCTCGGGTCGCAACTCTTTATTGACGACATTGAATTAACTTATTAAATCTGCGGATAAGCATGAAATCAAAAATATTTTCCATCGCTGCAATCTGCGCAGCATTAATCCTACCCGCGTGCAATGAATCATGGGAACCCGACGTGAACCCGACCGGTAACGGATCCGTGGCCCTCCGATCTCTCGGCGTCGAGGTTGACAACGCTCAGAAGGTCATTGACAGCAGGGCTTCTGTCGATGTCGCTCCTTTCATCGTCACTGTGCGCAACGACAAAAATGAATCGCAAGGCGAGTGGCAATTCAGCCAGATGCCTGAAATATTGACTCTCCCCGTCGGAAACTACACCGTCGACGTGGTCTCTCACCACGTCCAGAAAGCGGCCTGGGAGCAACCGCTATTCAAAGGCTCGCAATCTTTCTCTATCGAGGACGCGAAAATAACCGACATCGGCACCGTGGTCTGCAAGTTCGCCAACATCAAGGTCTCTATCCGTTATGAGGAAGAACTGTTCAAACTCCTCGGCGACGATGTCAAAGTAACTGTCATCGCTAACGACGAGGGCACACTCGTTTACGAAAAAAATGAAACTCGCGCCGGCTACTTCGAAGCTATCGACGAAAGCACAACCCTCGTCGCTATCCTGACAGGCCAGATCGACGGCTATCAGGAAAACCTCCGGATCACCCTCGACGATGTCAAAGCGGGTCAGCACCGCATTATCACTTACCGCATCAAAAATCCCAACCCCGACAAACCCGATGAGGTGGGCGGTGTCACTCCGGGTGTCGACATCGACGCTTCTGTAATCACCGACGACGTCAACAACTCTGTACCGGCCGAGGAGGAGATTATCGACGGTGAGCGTCCGGGCAAGGAGGATCCCGACGAAGGTGAGGAACCCGACGATCCCAAACCCGAAAACCCCAAAGCCATATCTTTCTCCGGCGACTTCGACATTGATGCCGTCAACACTCCGGAGGCCGGAAAAAGCTACAAGGTGCTCATTTCCAGCGAAGCCGGTGTGGCTAACCACTTCGTCAAAATCGACTCGCAGACTCTGACTCCCGAAGAACTCGAAAACGTCAGCCTCAAACCTGAATTCGACCTCGCCTACCCCGCCGAACTCGAAACTGCGCTCAAAGGCCTCGGGTTCAAAACAGGCGACGAGGTAATCGGACAAAACGAAGTGGAATTCGACATCACCACATTCGTACCGCTCCTTTCAGCCCTCGGTGAAGGTGAATCTAAATTCATCATCAAAGTGGTCGACATCGACGGAAACGAAAAATCTCAAACCCTAACCTTCAAAGTTGACTAAAAATGAAAAAGATCAATCTTATCCTTTCAGCTTTCATGCTGACTGCAACGGCGTGCTTTGTAGGTTGCTCTGACGACAACAGCGACTTCGGTCGCGACGGTCGGCTCTATCTCAACACTTCCGTCAATTCCGACATCAAGGTG
Source organism: Muribaculaceae bacterium (assembly GCA_036308365.1). Classification (GTDB taxonomy): domain Bacteria; phylum Bacteroidota; class Bacteroidia; order Bacteroidales; family Muribaculaceae; genus CAJUPY01. The sequence goes on along the minus strand of JAXJVW010000137.1, from coordinate 3,884 downwards.
GTTTCACGCGCCGCCGACAACCTCAACGACGATGTCATAATTTTCATATCCAACGAAAAAGGCCTCGTCCGCAAATATCAGGGTATCAACAACCTCCCGGCCGACGGCATAACTCTCGCCGGCGGCAACTACATCGCCGAAGCATGGGCGGGCGACAGCGTGTCCGCTTCCTGGGACGCCCGTTACTACAAAGGCCGGCAGCCTTTCGCCATCTCCGGCAGCGACGTGACCGTCAACCTCCGGTGCACAGTGGCCAATGTGCTCGCTTCAGTCAAATATGGCAAAGAGGTCGACAATGTTCTCCGTGACTACACTATGACGGTGTCTCACTCCCGCGGCGAACTCGCCTTCGAAGGTCGCGACGAACGCGTGGGCTCGTTCATGATGCCTTCGACATCGAAAGATCTCACCTGGAAACTCGAAGGAACCGACTTCTCCGGGAAAAAATATGTCAAGGAGGGAGTCATTGAAAACGTCAAACCGGCCCATCAATACATCCTCAACGTAAACTACACAGGTGGCTCTACATCCGTGGGTGGCGGCTACCTCTCCATAGTCGTCGATGACACAGAGGTGGTGATCGAAGATGTGGTGACAATCATCGCGGCTCCCAAAATCGAGGGCTACGACTTCGACATAACCGAACCTACCGTTGCCGAACCGGGCGAAGTGGGTCGCAAATCGCTCTTCATCTCCGCGGCCGCGCAACTCTCATCGGTAATCCTCGAGTACGACCAGCTCGACCAATTCCTCGGACTGGGCGACGTCGACGGACATGACATCGACCTGATGAGAATGTCCGACGAAGTGAAAAACAAAATCGAGGCAAAAGGAATGACCGTCACCTACGCCTGGAACGCTGAAACCGAAACTTCCTCAATGAAAATCACATTCGAGGAACAGCTCATGAACTCTCTCCCCGACGGCGAACACACTTTCACCATCAAAGCTTCCATCATCGACGGCGAACGCGTGAAAACTTCTGTCGCCAACTGGCTCATAAACCTCAGCGGCGACCCCGTGGCGACACAACAGGTAAACCCTGAGGATGTCTGGGCCACTCACACAACCCTGACCGGACGCATCAACAAACCCGAAGCGACCGACATCCAGATCCGCTACCGTCAGGCAGGCTCCCAGCAATGGTCCTCTATCCCCGTCAACGTCAACGGCACTGAGTTCTCCGCTCAGATCGAAGGCCTCACCCCGGCGACACGCTATGAATATCAAGCCGTTTGCCAAGGTTTCGAACCTGCGTCATCCCTCTCGTTCACAACCGAGGAAGCAGCGCTTATTCCCAACGGCAGCTTCGAACAATGGAGCGGCAGCGCGCCGATGTACATCGCAGCCGACAAGGACAACATATTCTGGGATTCCGGCAACCACGGTTCTGCGACAATGGGCAAGGACATCACCACACCATCAACCGACTATGTCCACGACGGAACCTACTCGGCCAAACTCGAATCGCAGTTCGTCGGACTCGGTGGCCTCGTAGGTAAATTCGCCGCCGGAAACCTCTTCATCGGAAAATATCTCCGTACCGACGGAACAAACGGTGTCCTCGGATGGGGCCGACCCTTCAACTCCCGACCCAAAGCGCTTAAGGGCTTCGTAAAATACACCCCCGCGGTCGTGGACAGCAAGGATGAACACCCGGAAATGAAAAAAGGCGACATGGACAAAGGCATAATCTACGTCGCCATCCTCGACAACTCGCTAACAAACGTCAACGACTCTAAAGTCGACGAAAAATTCGCGAACTGGCCGGTGATCGTTAAAACAAAAGGTCCGCAGCTGTTCAATCCCGAAGCCTCTAACGTAATCGCATACGGCGAACTGATCCTCGACGCCACATCAGGCGACGGTCTCGTGGAATTCACCATACCCCTCGACTACCGCGCTACAGATGTCAAAGCATCCAACCTGATGATTGTCTGCTCAGCCTCAAAATATGGCGACTACTTCGTCGGCGGTAACTCAGTCATGTATATCGACGACTTCAAATTCGAATACTGATAACCACCATCCCCCCCTTACGAGGCGGACACCTTCCCGGTGTCCGCCTCCACTTTTTTTGACCGCCACCGCTCCACGGATAAGCCGTTAGATGAACTACTACCGAGATACTTAGTCAATGGTTATGGTCGTTTAAAGCGACTTATGTAAATTACGGTTTATACCACCCTATTGAATAAAAAATCATCTATTTTATTCAACACAGAGTTTTTATTGGCTAAATTCAGCAAATTTTCAGCTAAATTGTGTCATTTAAACAACATCTGATTGACACCCATCCAGTTCCCGAGCTAAAGCCTGTCGCTCCCCACACCACATTGCTCAGACCATAATCAACAATCATCAGCACGATGACAACCTACCCCCCCTTGAACACCAAAGAAAAATACGCTTTGCCTGCAAAGAAAACCTCCTTATCGTTCAAGCCAGGCAAATTTTCAACTGAGTTGAAATTAAGAGAGTCCATAACTCCCTGATATTATCTGCAAAGTTATGGACTCCTGTTCGGTCGTGACAGGACACTTATTATAGCGTACTTTCAGAATCGTCAAAACTGAATGTCAAAAGTCCTGCGTCATTTTTAGAAAATGTAGACACTCCGATAATTTCGGGAAAATCTTCTGTCCCAAAAACAACCTCCATTTCCTCTGAATCCCCCAAGTCGATTATTTTTAGGAGTTCAACAGATTTATCTTTACATAAAGTTATGAGTGATTCATAATCATCTTTAACACTGCCTATGCTAATACTCATTTTCTGGCTTCGAGGCTCAATATAGTCCTCTCTTTTTGCTCTACGATATTTACTCATAATGGTTTAATATTACTTTGAGGCAAAGTTAAATATAATGAGCAAAAGTATCAAATTGAGTTTAAGAGAAGTTAACAGTTGGTGTTTTAAAGGTAAAGTGGAACAAATTGATATATTTTAACACTAATAAATACTAATTAAGAAAAGCTTCAAGGTCGTTTATGCGTAAGAAATACCATTTACACAGACGGTGGCACTCGTCCGAAGTCTGAATTTTGACGTTGCGCCAACCTCCGTAATGGATAGCCCCATAGAAATGGTGAAGCAAATCCTTACCGAACTACAATCACATGTGTTTACCAACCTCCATAACCACCGGACGGTTACAAACAAATTATATTAAGTGAGTCAATAACTCCCCGATATATTATCAGCGAAGTTATAGACTCATGTTCGGTCGTGAAAAGGAGCTTTTTAATCGTCAAGAGTGGAATCTGAGTTATAATCGCCAAAAGCCAAACCGCGCGTTAGTCCTATCCCCGCTTTAAGGAGAACTTGCCACCCATTCAATGTTTGAATATTTGGCTGTGAAAAAGCGGGTGCAGTGAGATTCTTGTATGATGTATTGACCACCACTGACGGTTCTGCTTCGCTGATTATTATCCTATTTTGTTGAAGATAGGGGGTGAATGGCACAGACAATTTAAGAATAACTGCGTCGGAAAATAACGGGGAACTTTCAAACGGTTTTACCATAAATCGTGGGATAATTATCGGCAACGACGATTTACAAATCCGTATATCTGAAGTTAACAGAGAATTCTCTAACGCTTTTACCGTAAATTGTGGCTTAATATATTGATATTCAGACATAACAACCTGCATATCAACAGCTTGTGCAAATGCTGATATACAGAATAATATGGCTACTATGTTGAAAACGATCCGTTTCATGGCTATATCACGCTTGTGTGTCAAAGTTAAACAAAATTTCTGTAACCCGCAAGTTTTCAATGCCAAAGGCGGAACAAAATCACTTCTGTGAAGGGTGGCGATGAATGAGCCCCCGTCACATTCTTTTCACCCCCGCCGCTCCTGAACTTTTGCCCCTCATG
>JAXJVW010000136.1:0-9513 GCA_036308365.1 Muribaculaceae bacterium | reverse complement strand
TGGAAGATGCTATCTATTACGACCTAACGGGTAATAAAATTACTCATCCTCAGAACGGCATTTTCATTAAAGTAGCAAATGGGAAAGCCGTTAAAATAAAATTATAGTCGCTGAATCAAGAGCCTTCCCTTGCGAAATATCTCACACAACCGCAAACTATCAAATATATTAAGGTAAGTATCTTTCTGAAATTAACTAAGTATTTCAGAAATATTGCCACACAACTCCGAAAATCCATAATAGATTTATTGCGATTCATAGCGATTAAATAAAAATAATCACTAAATTTGCACTCATGTCAGCATGACTTTTAAGTCACCGGCGCAATACATAGCCAAACATTGCAACCACTTTTTATCTAATTTCATGATTTGGGCTGAAACGTTTCAAATATTGTGCAAGGTTGAAACACTGACATTATATTTGTGACATAGAAAATAAAAACGCATTAACACAACCAATTATGGCAATCAATCTTCAAAAAGGACAGCGCATAGAGATAGGCCTGCAGAAGGTAGGTGTGGGGCTTGGCTGGGACCCCAACACAAGCACCGGCTTCGATTTCGACCTTGACGCATCGGCATTCATGCTTGGCGCCGACAAGAAACTTCCCGCCGACGAATTCTTCGTTTTCTACAACAACCTGGTTTCACCCGACAAAGCGGTTGAATCATCAGGCGATGATCTCACCGGAGGTAACAGCGACGGCGGTGATGACGAAACTCTGACCGTGGACCTTTCCAAAGTGGATCCCCGTATTCAGGAAATCATTTTCACTGTCACAATCCACGAGGCTGAACAGCGTCGTCAGAACTTCGGACAGGTCCACAACTCCTACATCCGCATCTACAATGCAATCACCAACGAGGAAATTGCAAAATATGACCTTGATGAAGACTTTTCAATTGAAACAGCTGTTGAGTTCGGACGTCTCTATCGACGCAACGGCGAATGGAAGTTCGAGGCTATGGGCACCGGCTATAAAGGCGGTCTGCAGTTCTTTGTTGACAAATACGTCGGATAACGGCATAAACGACATACATCGCCATTTGGACCAGCTTTTAGCGTAAGCCGCAGACTTTAGACATAACACCGGTGGCAACAATTCAGATATAATTCTCCGCATCGGACGACGCTTATCCCGCTGCCAACTTATGTGAAACCATCAAAAGAATATCAACCAATTACATAAAATAAAATGAGAAGACTACCCGTATATCTTCTGCTTGACTGCTCAGGCTCCATGTTTGGTGAGCCGATTGAAGCGGTGAAAAATGGTGTTCAGGTTCTTATATCAACCCTTAGGCAAGACCCATACGCTCTGGAAACAGCCTATCTGAGCATCATCACATTTGACAGTTCCGCACAGCAGGTGACACCGCTCACAGAACTCTCGGCATTCCAGCAGCCTAATATTCAAGCCAGTGGATGCACCGCTCTTGGCGAAGCTCTCGCACTTCTGGCCCAGAAGGCTGATCAAGAAGTAACCAAAACCACCGCAGAGAAGAAAGGTGACTGGAAACCCCTCGTGTTCATCATGACTGACGGCGAACCCACTGATGATCTCAACAAAGGACTCGCAGAATTCAAGAAACGCAAATGGGGCATGGTTGTGGCTTGCGCCGCCGGATCAGGTGCCAACACCAACACACTGAAAAATATCACCGAAAGCGTGGTTTCCCTTGACACCGCCGACAGTGCCACAATCAAAGCATTCTTCAAATGGGTGTCAGCTTCAGTAAGCTCCGGCAGCATGAAAGTTGAAGAAACCGGAGCCGAAGCAACAACGCTGAGCGAGCTGCCCCCTCCCCCACCCGAAGTCAACATAGTAATCTAATAATCAAATAAACATAAACACAAACACAAATGGCAACACTCGAAGAACTTAAAAAAGACCTTCTCGCCGACGGCATAATCGACGCAGCCGAAGTAGCGAAACTCAAAGAACTGCTCTACGCTGACGGCGTGATAGACAAAGAGGAAGCAGATTTCCTTTTTGAACTCAACGACGCCGTAAGCGGCAATGACAACGCTCCTGAATGGAACGAATTCTTCACACAGGCAATCTGCGATTTTCTCCTTAACGACGAAGTTTCACCCGGTGAGATCGACGCCGACGAAGAAGCATGGCTCATAGCCAAAGTGAACAATGACGGCCAGGTTGACGAAGCCGAGAAAAATCTTCTCAAAGCTATCAAAGCCAAAGCCAAATCATTCCCCGCAGGTCTGGAAGCGCTGCTTTAATCGTATCCATCGGTTTTGCCGCCCTACCCTTTTGGGGCGGCAAAACCGATTTTCTACGAATCAGCAGGCACCGAAATCCAATCCGGAAAGCCTTGCTTAACATCGAAGATCAAGATAGCGAAGCTGTGGCACCCCCGCAGATTCGCCACAACACTTTTTTTCCACCCTCTTACATAACAAAAAATGAGACGACTTCCCGTTTATCTGCTCATCGACACATCAGGTTCAATGCGCGGAGAACCAATTGAATCCGTGAAAGTGGGCCTTGAAGCAATGATTTCAAGTCTCCGGCAGGATCCCTTCGCACTGGAGTCAGTAAATATCAGTATAATAACCTACGACAGAGAAGTAAAACAGATTCTTCCCCTGACGCCGTTGGATGAACTGCAACTACCGGAAATAACCACTCCGGAAAGCGGACCCACCCACACCGGTCAAGCACTGAAACTTCTGTGTGAGAAGATTGACAAGGAAGTAAAACTAAGCTCAGCCGACCAAAAGGGCGACTGGATGCCGCTCCTGTTTCTGATGACCGATGGAAAGCCATCGGACATACAACTCTACAACCAAATGGTTTCAGAGGTAAAAAAACGACACTTTGCGAGCATCATAGCCTGTGCAGCCGGAATGAACGCCAAGACAGAACCGCTCAAAGCCCTCACCGATGAGGTTTACTCACTTGACACTGTTGACAGCACCGCTTTCAAAAAATTCTTCAAGTGGGTGTCAGACTCCATCGGTGTCGGCAACCGCAGCATTGGAGCGACCGACGAGATTGAATTGCCACCTCCACCGGCTGAAGTAAACGTGATTATCTGAATCCGATCAACCTAAATATGATTTAACAAAGAAATTGCAAACTCTCGCGGGATAACCCACAAAAAAAGAATAATCATAAGCTATGAAATGTAAACTCATCGGCCAATTCATTCAATATCTGGAGATTATATTATCGCCGGGTGAAAACTTTTTTGCCGAAAAAGGGTCAGTGATATATCTTGAAGCAGGAATAGACAAGGAGGTCAGCTTCAACGGCTCGGGAATAGGACGCATTCTGGGTGCAAGGCTATCGGGAGAATCACTATTCATACTGCGCCTGAGCAACATGACCAATATGCCCAGAAAAGTTGTGATCGGCAGCCATCACGGGCTGCTACCCGTGAAGCTCAATGGCGACACCATGATTTGCCACCGGGGGGTATATGTCGGATCAAACAATATGGTGAATGTCACCACCAAACTGTCCATAGCCGGATTGGCAGGTGGAATGGGAGCATTCCTGCAAAAAATCCAAGGGAACTCCACAGTTTTTCTCGACACCATCGGACAGCCCATAACAATAAACCTACAATATGGCGAGACCATAGAAGTCGACGAAGACCACATTGTGGCGCTCCTGAACATTTCTGAATCACAGATGCAAGAAAACTGGTCGCTCGGCAACCTTCTGGGAGGTGAGGGGCTGAGCATGATGCGTATAACCGGTCCCGGAACCGTTTATCTTTCGCCCGGCAAAATATATGAACAGGTTTCTCCTTATGCGAACCGTTAAAATCAATTCTTCAAAACAACTCAATTATCTGACATATGCGCCGACTCCCGATATACTTTCTCGTGGATGTGTCTGAATCAATGGTGGGCACCCCCATCGAACAAGTTCAGGAAGGTATGCGAACGATCATCCAGAATCTTCGCGTTGATCCATATGCCCTTGAAACCGTTTTCGTTTCAATAATAGCTTTCGCAGGTAAAGCCAAACAGCTGTCACCGCTCACCGAACTCTATAAATTCTATCCCCCGACATTCCCCATAGGTGGCGGCACCTCACTCGGAGTCGCATTAGACGCTTTGATGACCGACCTCGACACTTCGATCCAGAAAACAACAATGGAACAAAAGGGAGATTGGAAACCGATAATCTTTCTGTTCACCGACGGCAATCCTACCGACGATTATCAGGCGGCTTTCCACCGTTGGAATGAGAAGTATCGTAAACATTGCAGCCTCATCGCCATTTCTCTCGGAGACAATCTCAACGTATCCATTCTCGCACAAATCACAAAGGACGTGCTCCTGCTCAAAGACACCGATCAGGAATCACTCAGCAAGTTTTTCAAGTGGGTGACCGCATCGATCCAAACCACAAGCATGTCAGTCAACGATCTGAACATTGACGAAGTGAAACTCGCGCCGACAACAGGCATCAACCTCGAGAAAGTTGATTTGAACGAGCGTCGATGCGTTGTCGACGAGAATTTTGTTGTTCTTCATGGCCGATGTCAAACAACAAAAAATGAATATCTTGTCAAATATGCAAAGCGCTCCAAACCACTGCCCGGCGTTGAAATGTTCAGCTCCACAGATTTCAAACTGGTTGGAGCCTACCCTGTCGACAAGGAATCATATGCGTCACTTTCCGCAGGCCGTCCGTCGAAAATCAACGCCATGGAACTTGTGGGTGCCCCTGCGTGTCCTTGCTGTGGCAATCAGCTCGGGGTTGTCGTATGCGATTGCGGAGGCATATTTTGCGTCGGTGATGACAGCAACAACGAATGTCCATGGTGTGGCCTGAAGGGTGAACTGGGACACGGTGGTCCGGAAGGGTTCGACATCACACGTGGCATTGGCTAAATCAAAAGAATATGGACAGGAAAAAACGTATCGCCCGACAAAAAACTCAGTCGTCAATCCGGCTCAATGAAACAGCGAGGGCCATTGACCGGGCGATGATCAAGGCCGGCATTCCGGCATCCGATAAAGAAACATTCCTCAACTGGGCTTTAGTCCAGTTATGGAAAACTTTCAAAGAAGAACGTATGAATAAACGGTTGATAATAGAAAACGAGGTGAAGAACCTTAATATACGCTTCCCTAACGGAACTGTGAAGAAAGACTACTCGGTCCACTTCACTCTTCCGCTGGATAAAATTTCCAATCCCCGCATTGAGGGAACCGACGAGCTCGGGCTGGTTTTTGATTTCACCGGTCAGGGAGAGTGCTCACTTAGCGGAAAGCCACAGTTGGCAGGTGACTTCACACTCACACTGAAATATGACACTGTTGAGGGTGAAGAACCGTCGGAACTGAAAATACCGGTAGCGTTCAATCCTGATCCACGAAGTCTGTGGCGAGTTATTCCCACGGATGAAAACATCCCTTACTACAAGAACGACATCGACACTGCCTATGTCAAGGTAGAGGCCGGCGCCGACGGTCAGCCTAAAAAAGATATTGTCGCAGCCAGTAAGCGGGGTCGCAGCCATGCCCAGGAAGGCAAAGCGCGCGATGACCATTTCACACTGTTTCATTGCAATGACTCCGATTGGTATATCATAGCGGTTGCCGATGGTGCCGGATCGGCAAAATATTCACGCAAAGGCTCAGAGATAGCTTGTGACACGGTTGTTAATCATTGCAAGAACCTGCTCGCCGGCAATCCTATGTTCGAGTCGGCCATACGTGAATATGAGTCTGACCGTGACGATGCCGCGAAACGTACCACCCTCACCAAACATGTCATCGACATTGTTTACAACGGAGCATTGAAAGCCCATGAGGCGGTCAAGAAAGCCGCTGAGGCTAACCAAGAATCAAAGCTTAAGGATTTTGCAACAACTCTGATGTTCGTAATCTGCAAGAAGTATGATTTTGGATGGTTCATAGCATCATTCTGGGTAGGTGACGGTGCGATGTGTCTGTTTGATGAGAAACAGAAAACAGCCAAACTTCTCGGAACCCCCGACGAGGGTGAGTTCTCAGGTCAGACACGCTTCCTGACAATGCCCGAGATATTCCGCGACAAAGATGTTGTCGCCAAGCGCCTGCGCATGGCCATTGTTCCTGATTTCACCGCTTTATTCCTCATGAGCGATGGTGTTTCCGACCCCATGTTTGAAACTGACAACAATCTGAACGACTATTCAAAATGGGAGGAATTCTGGAACACCCTCAAGAATGGTTTTCCCGAGGATGAAATAGGTGGAGTAGATCTGTCAGACGACAATGAGAAGGCCAAGGACCAGCTACTCGGATGGCTCGATTTCTGGAGTCCAGGAAACCATGATGACCGCACTATCGCTATACTTTACTAATCTTCACTTAAGTATCTCTCAGAAATTAGCTACTCATTATTTTTGAGGATTCGGAGAGTTACTTATAGAATTAATATATTAATTTTTGAGAGATACTTAACATGGCAAATATAATCAGATTAACAGCTACCGACGGCTCCTCAGTCGAATTTGTCGACGAGGTAATAGGCAGCGGCGCTATGAAGGATGTGTACTTCAGCCCCGATAAAAGTTATGTGGTCGGCTTCTTTCGTCAGCCCCAGGATGCCAATGCTAAAGACCGGTTGCAGAACATCGTGGGTAAATACCGCGACAAAATATTCGGCCAGATCGGTGGAGATTACTGGGAGAACCTTTTCTGCTGGCCAACTAAACTCGTGGAGTGGAATGGCCGACTCGGAGTGGTTTGCCCGGCCTACCAGAAAGAGTTCTTTTTCAAGGACGGAATGTTCAAAGGTAAGGAAAAAGAGGGGAAATGGTTCGCATCGGCAAAACTTCGCAACAAGTTTCTCACCCCGGCCCAGAAAGGAACATGGCTGACCCATTATCACATGTGTCTTCAGATAGCACGTGCCGTTCGACGTCTGCATGCAGCCGGACTCGCCCATTCCGATCTGTCCTACAAGAACGTGCTCGTTGATCCGGAAACCGGACGTGCCGCTGTGATCGACTGCGATGGGCTGGTCGTACCCGGGAAATACCCCCCGGATGTTGTAGGCACACCTGATTTCATCGCTCCGGAGGTGCTTCAAACTCGCTCGCTTAAACTGGGTGATCCAAACAAAAAGCTGCCCAACATACTGACTGACCGCCATGCTTTGGCTGTGCTGATCTACATGTATCTGCTTAACCGTCATCCCCTGCGCGGCGGTAAGGTAAATGACCTTGACGCCGCTAAGGATGAAGAGCTGTCAATGGGTGTAAAAGCCCTTTTCATTGAGCATCCCACCGATAAAACCAATCGTCCGAAAATTCAGAATCTTGCCCCGTCGGAGCTTCCACAGGGCGATGTGGTCAAACGCCCCTACTCTATTTGCGGACCCTATCTGACCAACCTGTTCAACCGTGCGTTCATCGATGGCTTGCACAACCCCTCAAAGCGTCCCACGGCCGATGAGTGGGAGACAGCGCTGGTGAAGACAACTGACCTCATTCAGCCATGTCAGAATCCCGGATGTGAAGCCCATTGGTTCGTGTTTGACAACTCTACCAAACCGAAATGTCCCTTCTGTGGCACTGAGTATCATGGTCAACTTCCTGTTCTCAACCTCTACTATTCACCCTCCCATGGCAAGTTCCTGCCGGAAAACTATCGTTTGATGGTCTATGACAAGCAATCACTTTACATGTGGCATGTGAATCGTTTCATTACCCCAAACGAAAGGACTAAGCCTGAGGACAAACGGCCTGTAGGTGATTTTCATTTCCACAACGGCAAATGGATTCTCATCAACCGCAAGTTGCCCGACATGTGGGATGTCACCGAACAGCCCAAACGTCAGATTAAAGTAGGCGAGTTTGTGGAACTGACCGAAGGTAGAAAAATTCTACTGTCAGGAGATGAAGGTGGACGTCTAATTGTGGTTCAGGTTGTGAACAACTAATGGAGGCATGTAGCATCATATTACGCCGGTGAGATATTCCTGTATGAACTGCCATTATACACACGTTTAACCTAACAATATAGAAATGATAAAAGGCCATAGAGTCGCTATAGCGAGAATAATTGCCGACCTGATAAAAGCCGACCGTATCATCGACACGGCCGAGATGGATTGCTGGAATAAAATATGTTCCAAGTATTCGATTACCAAGGAGATCGAAGCCGAAGCGCAGTCCATTTCTTTCGCTGAGGCGTTGGAAACGATTCTCTCATCAGGTGTTCCCGGATTGCGGGAAGATTTGCTGGCCGATTGCCGGTCAATGACGGTGAGCGACGGATTCTGCGCTCACTCCGAAGCACTTATCATGATCGCACTCATCCTGATGCTTGATTCCGGGCAACCCTTCAAAACGGAAATGTTCTCAATTCCAAAAGCGAACTTCAACATCGACATCGCCACATCACTGTATATTGAGAGCGACTTCGACGCTGACACCAACAATGCCATCCGCAAAAACTATCGCGCACTGTTCAAGGAGTTTCAGCTGGCCGGATTTCATTTCGTTTATCCCCCGAACATAATTGACCATTACAGCAAAACTGATTCAGAACTTTTCCATCGCATACTCTCGTTTCTCGCACCATCCATGAGCTCTGCCGGAATCGAAAACGCCTACAGCTCATTACTGAAAATGACAACCAGTGTGTTTTGCAAAGACTTGCTCTGCAACAAGTGCGGTATCACTGATTTGCGAAACACCTACCCCTGCCTGCTGATTAAAATAGGCAACAGCTTTGTTGGTGAAACCCCCTATGCCAACTATCTCAAAATTGAGGTTGACGAGAATATTCTCTCAACTGTCCAACGTTTTGTTGACACGTTCACCGAGATGTTGAGCAGCGACATTTATGTTATTCAATCATCGGAGGAACGTGACAGCCAATTTCATTTCCATGGATTCTACAAACAACTGCTCGAGATTTTCCTTATCAGAAAAAATATACGCAGTAAAATTTTGATTGATCCATATAAGGAGGAGATCTTTTTCCCCGACGCCGACTCCAAAGCCAAAGGACTTCACCGCCGAGAACGTGCCCTTTATTCACTTCTGCTATGCAGCGGAAATGACGGGGTTAGTTTCAACCTACCCAAATCTGCTGGCGAACTGGCCAAGTACACCCGGAGACTCGACAAAATACAAGCGAGATACTCCGCCATATATTCCTTGTTCGGCGGTGCGGCTGAAACTGCGCCCGATTTGAGAATCCCGGAAATAAGGCGTCCGATTTTCAGTTGTCTCCGACGATCGTTGAAGAACATACCGTCGCTCTACAATCCTGAGGACTACAACATTATGAAAAACCGCGACGGAGTGTTTTCCGTGAACATCGATGAAAACATGGTGTTTGTCACCGAATTGAACTCCGATGAGCCTGTTCCATTATCCGAGTCGACACTTTTCAAGCTCTACAAGGAGGCATAGACTCCGCTGCACTTACTTGTTGAAATTCTCAACGAAGAATGCTGCAATCTCATCCATTGGGATAATGTCGAGTTGGTCGTAAAGATCGCAGTGCGATGCGTTTTTATAAACC
>JAXJVW010000135.1:0-4089 GCA_036308365.1 Muribaculaceae bacterium | reverse complement strand
TCGACTTCTCCAAACCGGTGACCGTCCAAGTTACCGACCACGGATTCTCTGAGGAATGGACTATCTACATCGAACAGAGCGAGGCAACCGTCACCACCCTGAGCGTCGACGCCTGGACTTCCGTAGCCTGGGTCTACGGCGAAGCCGAAGCCGGAAAAAACAACGGCGTGGAATATCGTCGCGCCGACTCCGACCAATGGACCTCAGCCCCGGAACAATGGGTTACCCACAACGATGGCAGCTTCGTCGCCCGGTTAATCCATCTCGAACCACTCACCGACTATGTCGCCCGTGCCTACTCCGGCGACGACAAAGGCGTTGAAATACCGTTCACAACCGGAACAACTCTGCAAGTGCCCAACGCCGACTTCAACAACTGGTGGCTCGACGGCAAGGTCTGGTGCCCATGGGCCGAAGGAGCTTCCCCCTTCTGGGACTCCGGTAACAAAGGGGCGACGACGCTCGGCTCAAGTAACACCACCCCCTCCGACGACACCCCCTCGGGCTCAGGCAAGGCAGCCCAACTCGAAACCCGATTCGTCGGAATCGGTGTCGTCGGCAAACTCGCCGCCGGTAACATTTTCACCGGAAAATATGTCGCCACCGACGGAACTAACGGCATCCTCAGCTTCGGTCAACCATTCAAGGAACGTCCCACAAAACTGCGTGGATATCTCAAATACAAAAGCGCACCCATATCTTCGGTGACATCCGGATTTGAATCCCTGCGAAACCAACCCGACACTTGCATCGTCTGGGTAGCCCTGTCCGACGCCAAAGAACCCTACACCATTAGGACTAACCCCAAAAATCTGTCGCTATTCAGCCCCGACGACCCCTCTGTCGTGGCCTACGGAAACATTCAGTACGGTTCTGACGTTAATAGTTATATACCGTTCGAAATCGAACTCGACTACAGAAGCACATCCCGAATCCCCAACTACATTGTAATCGTCGGTTCCGCAAGCAAATACGGCGACTACTTCACCGGCGGAAACGGAAGCTGCCTCTGGCTCGACGACCTGGAACTATTATACGACTACTAACGGGCGCGCCATGAAAACAGTTCCTGACGCCCGCCCCGCCAAGACCTGTTTTTATGAAACATCTCAAAGTTATTCTCATCTTATGTTTATCCCTCGCCTCCTCGGTCTGCATCGCGGCCGATGAGCTCTACACCCATCCCGTCAACTCGTTCTCACTGCGCGCCGGTGCGGAAATAACCTCCGCTAAAGGAGGGGGCGACTACTACGGAAACGGCATCGGAACATCAGCCGGCGTCGTGTTCACTCACTATTTCTACGGCGAATTCTTCCTCGAACCGGGTGCCTACATCTTCTACGACACCTTCAGCCAGACTGTCTTCATCCACCCCGACGACCAGCCTGACCGGTTCGCCCAAATCGACGGCTCTATCCGCAACCTCGGCTTCCGCTTGCCACTGAACTTCGGCTACCGTTTCCCCCTCAGCGAGAACCTCGGACTGAAACTCTTCACTGGTCCTCAGATGAACTTCTCGCTCATGGCACGGTCGCACTTCAATAAACCCCAAGGCATAGGCAACGACCAACTAAACGATACTGACATCCTCGGAAAACGTGGATTCAAACGCTTCGACCTACAGTGGAACTTCGGCGTCGGTCTCGACTACAACCGTTGGTATGTGGCTATCAACGCCGCTACCGGACTCACAAAAGTCATGAACCGAACTTTCGAACACTTCCGCCGAAACTATCTCTACGTTTCGCTAGGCTACACTTTCTGACTGCTCGCTCCACCATGACCCCCGGCCCGCCACCCAACGTTTTATCTATCCAAATTTGGCGGATTTCCCTTTTTTTTGTAACTTCGTGAATAACTCATTTCCACATTCTCTTGTTAATTAAATTTAACATTTAGCAACTGTTCAAATGGGTTCAAATCGAAATGCATCGGGAACAATCGTTCCCTTAACCAATCATACTCCACCCCACTATCATGGACAATCTACCCCAGGACCCATTCATGCTTTTCAGCTTCATAAACACCATGCTGCGCGACCGCTACGACTCGCTCGAATCGCTCTGCGACGACCTCGACATTGACCGTCGAGAGCTCGAAAAAAAACTCGCCACCGCTGGTTTCATCTACTCTGAAACTACAAACCAGTTCCGTTAAGCATCTGATGGAAAACTACCTCGACGATCTCAATGAACCTCAACAACAGGCAGTCCGCTATCTCGACGGACCTCTGCTCGTTATCGCCGGCGCCGGCTCTGGAAAAACCCGTGTGCTGACTTATAAAATACTCCACCTTCTCGCTAACGACTACGAACCCTGGCGCATTCTCGCTCTGACGTTCACCAACAAAGCCGCCAGAGAAATGAAGGAGCGTATCGAAAAAATGGTCGGTCCGAAAAATGCGGCGAAACTCTGGATGGGAACGTTCCACCACATTTTCGCGCGAATCCTACGCATTCACGCCGAAAAACTCGGATTCCGTCCTAACTACACTATCTACGACACCGCCGACTCGAAATCGCTCGTCAAGTCTATCATCAAACATCTGAACCTCGACGACAAGGTCTATAAACCCTCGACTGTCCTGAACCAGATCTCATGGGCCAAAAACCAACTCATATCGCCCGAAATGTATCAGGCGAACTCCGACCTGATGAAACTCGACGAACGAGCCAAACGACCGCGGATCTATGAAATCTACCGAATTTACCGGGCACGCTGCCTCGAAGCGAACGCAATGGATTTCGACGACCTCCTCTACTACACTAACCTCCTGTTCCGCGACAACCCCGACATCCTCTCGCACTATCAGGAGTTCTTCCGCTATGTCCTCGTCGACGAGTATCAGGATACCAATTTCGCGCAACACCTCATCGTCAAATCCCTGACCCAAAACTCCGGTAACCTCTGCGTGGTCGGCGACGATGCGCAGAGCATCTACTCGTTCCGTGGTGCGAACATTGGCAACATCATCAACCTTCGGCAGCAATACCCCACTCTGAAAATAGTCAAGCTCGAGCAGAACTACCGGTCGACGAAAAACATCATCAACGCCGCCAACACTCTGATCGACAAGAACAAAAACCAGATAAAAAAACATATCTTCTCTAAAAACGACGACGGCGACCGAATCAGCGTAATCAAATGTTTCAGCGACTTCGACGAAGCCGGAACGGTAGCCGCTAAAATATCACAGCTCCACATAACAACCCACGACTCTTTCGAACAGTTCGCCATTCTCTACCGCACCAACGCGCAGAGCCGTGTGCTGGAGGAGTCGCTGCGTAAACGAAACATCCCCTACAGAATCTACGGCGGCCTGTCGTTCTATCAACGCAAGGAAATCAAGGACGCCGTGGCCTACCTCCGACTCGCCCTGAACCCCGACGACGATGAAGCCTTCAAACGAATAGTCAACATCCCCGCACGTGGCATTGGCGAAACAACAATGAACAACCTCATCTCCGGCGCTATATCCCACAAGGTCAGCCTGTTTGATGCTTGTCTCGACCTCCGGAGCTACGCTCCTGAAGTCAAACGGGCCCCCGCCGCCAAACTACTCTCTTTCGTCAACATGATGCGACAGTTCAATCAGCTGGTGCAGTCAGGAGCTCAGGCCGACACGGCCGTCGAAACTATTCTCCGCGACAGCTCCCTGCTCGCCATGTACCGATCTGACTCTACCCCCGAAAACGTATCGAAACTCGAGAACCTCCATGAGCTCATTAACGCTGTCAAGGAATTCGTGGAGACTGCCCTCGAAACCGACGAGAACGCCGCCATCTCACTCAGCGACTACCTCCAGCAGGTGTCCCTCGCAACCGACCAGGACAGCGACGACGGACCCGAGGAACGAATCACACTCATGACCGTCCACGCCGCCAAAGGTCTCGAATTCAACAACGTGATTATCGTCGGGGTCGAGGACGACCTCTTCCCCTCCCAGATGTCCAAAGGCTCGCTCAGGGAAATCGAGGAGGAACGCCGGTTGCTCTACGTAGCCATAACCCGCGCCCGAAACAATTGCGTCATGACCTACGCCTCATCACGTTTCCGCAACGGCATGACCATGGCCACACGCCCGTCCCC
>JAXJVW010000134.1:0-1328 GCA_036308365.1 Muribaculaceae bacterium | reverse complement strand
AAGACAAGATAAAATAAATTTTAAACAGTTTCTTAGAACTGCAACGGTTTTACCATGTTTTTTTCGGTCACGGAGCCATCGTTGCCCCCATCACGAAATAAAACGGCCATAAAAATCATCCTGAATTGATTCAAACATTTTCTTAGCGTCGCACCTTAAAACTTTTTATCAAAAACTTATAATTCGCATACACACACTATTATGGCCAAAGAAAGAATCCTTGTCACCGGAGGAACCGGATATATCGGCTCACACACAACCGTGGAACTGATCAACGCAGGTTACAACGTTGTAATCATCGATAACCTGTCAAACAGCAACCGCGACGTTCTGGACGGCATACAGCGTATAACCGGCGTTATGCCCGACTTCGTTGAAGCCGACTGCAACGACGTTGAAGCTCTGACAAACCTGTTCAAAACCTATCCCGGCATAAAAGGCATTATCAACTTCGCGGCCAGCAAGGCTGTTGGTGAGTCAATGCAGAAACCGATTCTGTATTATCGCAACAACCTGAACTCACTGATGAACCTTCTCGACCTGATGCCGCAGTTCGGCGTCAAAGGGTTGGTGTTCTCATCGTCATGCACCGTTTATGGCGAACCCGACGTAAACCCCGTAACCGAAGCGTCACCCATAAAGAAAGCCACTTCACCCTACGGCAACACCAAACAAATTTGTGAGGAGATCATAACCGACGTTATCAACGCGGGAGCTCCGTTCAAAAGCGTCATTCTCCGCTACTTCAACCCCGTGGGTGCACATCCGTCAGCCGAAATCGGAGAACTCCCCAACGGTGTGCCCCAAAACCTCATCCCCTACCTCACTCAAACCGCGATAGGCATACGTAAGGAACTGAGCGTTTTCGGTAACGACTACAACACCCCCGACGGATCATGCATCCGCGACTTCATCAACGTTGTTGACCTCGCCAAAGCCCACGTGACAGCTGTGGAGCGCATGCTCAATGACAAATCCGAGGCACCCATCGAGATATTCAACCTCGGCACCGGCGTCGGCCTGTCGGTTCTCGAACTCATCAACGCATTTGAAACAGCAACAGGAGTGAAAGTGCCCCATAAAATTGTTGGCCGCAGATCGGGCGACATTGAAAAAGTGTGGGCTAATCCGGCCCACGCCAACAACGTGCTCGGCTGGAAAGCTGAAACCCCCATTGAACAGACCATGCTCTCAGCGTGGAACTGGCAGAAGAAACTCCGTGAGCGTGGATTGATGTAATCAAACCAATCTCTTGAACCAACGAAGTCAAAGAAACTGTTTAAATTTATTTATCGCAGGATTTGAGAATGATTGTCATTTAGATTTTT
>JAXJVW010000133.1:0-6461 GCA_036308365.1 Muribaculaceae bacterium | reverse complement strand
TGGCCAAATTCGTTGCCCATGAAGTTGAGATAACCGCCGTTGATAGTGGCGAGTGTCACCAGCCTTATGAGTTTATGCAGGGCAATGCCTCGGGCCACGGTCATGTCGTCGTCGCCCACCATCATGTGCCAGTACATCTTATCGTCGATGAGCCGGAAAATCACGGTTTTGTCACCTACCAAGGCTTGGTCGTGGCTTTCAACGTAGCTTATCGTTTTTTCGTCGTCGCGTCGGTTTGTCAGTTCCCAGAATATCGATGTCGGATGCCAGTCCTCATCTTTTTTCTCCTTCAGGGTTTTGATCCAATAGTCGGGGATTCCCATCGCCATACGGTAGTCGAAGCCTATTCCGCCATCCTTGAACGGGAGCGCGAGTCCGGGCATGCCGCTCATCTCCTCGGCTATGGTGATGGCCGCCGGATTGAGTTCATGGATGAGCTTGTTGGCAAGCGTGAGATAGGTGATGGCGTTGGTGTCCTGGGCGCCGTTGTAGTAATCCTCATACGATGAGAACGCCTGCCCCAGTCCGTGGTTGTAATAGAGCATCGATGTCACTCCGTCGAAGCGGAATCCGTCGAAATGGAATTCTTCGAGCCAGTATTTGCAGTTTGAGAGCAGGAAGTGGAGCACCTCGTTTTTGCCGTAGTCGAAGCAGAGAGAATCCCATGCGGGGTGTTCCCTGCGGTTGTCGCCGTAGAAATACTGGTTCAGCGAACCGTCGAGTTTTCCCAGTCCCTCATTCTCGTTTTTCACTGCATGTGAGTGCACAATGTCCATTATGACTGCTATGCCGAGTTCGTGGGCGCGGTTGATCAGGGCCTTGAGCTCGTCGGGTGTGCCGAAACGGCTCGACGGGGCGAAAAAGCTCGACACGTGGTAGCCAAATGAGCCGTAGTAGGGGTGTTCCTGAATCGCCATGATCTGGATGGCGTTGTAGCCATCCCTTGCGATGCGCGGAAGTATGTTCTCACGGAATTCGTCGTAGGTTCCTACCCCTTCCTTCTGCTGTGCCATGCCGATGTGGCACTCGTAGATGAGCAGTGGTTTGACGTCGGGGGTGAAAGCACGGTCGGTCCATACGAATGATTTCCCGGGGGCCCACACCTGTGCTGAGAACAGGTGCGACACGGGGTCCTGCACCACCCTTGTGGCATAGGCGGGAATACGTTCACCCTGTCCGCCGGGCCAGGTGACGAGCATTTTATAGAAGTCACCGTGCGAAAGGGCGTCGGCTGGGAGGTGTATTTCCCACACGCCGTCGGAATCGGGAAGCCTGGTCAGCCGGTAAGCCTCGAGAGCGTTCCACCCTGAGAAGTCACCGATCAATGTTATCGATGAGGCGTTGGGGGCCCATTCGCGGAACACCCATGAGCCATCGCTCTGACGGTGTAAACCGAAGTAAATGTGAGCGTTGGCAAAATCGGCCAGTGAGCCTGCCTCGCCAGTCAGGTCTTTTTCCTTGCGGATGGCGTCGTCATGACGGCCTTCGATGGCCTGCGCAAATGGTGCGAGCCATTGGTCGTTCTTCAGTATACTGAGTGTTTTCCTTTTTTTCATGGGTGAAGTTTGGTTTCAAAATAGTTATGGTGCACTCTGCGGAGTCAGTCGCAACTGCCGTGTCACACCCTTATAAATTACAAAGATACAATTATGGTGCGAAAGATTAGGGTTATTTAGATAAATTAACAATAAGGCAACACCGAATGTGTGCGATTTATCGGTGCTACGACTCGCTTTCTGATGATTTTCAGAGCATGTGGCCCAACGTGAAATAATGAAAAAATGTTACTATCTATTAAAAAATATAAAAACATGATTATAATATACTGTTTTTTTATACTTTTGCGTAGAAAGAAAACGGCCACGTGACGAGAAAAACGCAATTGTTTGAGAATCGCGGCCGGATAACCACGTATAGATAAAACCCGCTAACCGAGGTAGAAGACCAGTCATTAAATAGTAACATCATTGAAAATGAAGCGATTACAGATGGCCGCGGCCACACTGATGCTCACCGTAGCAGCGACATATGCCAATGTTTCGGACACAACAACCCGGAAGTTGAATGAAGTTTTACGCCAGGAAATACCGGCCCACAGCCAGATGGGACGGGTGCAGGTGGACTCGACCGACGTCAACAACAAAAAGAAAATTGTAACGGTCGACTGCTCAGCCCACACCGGAAACATCCCCTTCACCCGGGAGAGCCTGACCCGACTGAAAAACAACATCACCGAAGCTGTGCAACAGGAGTTCAAGGGCTACAAAGTGGTCCTGACGGTGGACGGACGTCCGGCTGACGACCTGATTTTCATGGCCCCAAAGAAAAACATAGCCCCGAAAGAGAAAAACCGGTTCATCACCTACAACGACCGGTTCAGCCAGACTCCTTCGGAAGGTCTCGACGGCAGCAACATCGCAATGTGGCAGAGCCACGGATATTACTTCGAAAAGAAACTCAACCGATGGGAATGGCAACGCGCCAGAATTTTCCAGACCGTAGAGGACCTTTACACTCAGAGCTACGTGGTGCCGTTCCTGATGCCCATGCTCGAGAATGCCGGCGCCTACGTGATGAGCCCGCGCGAACGCGACGTCCAGACGGTGGAATACATCGTCGATAACGATGGCGGCAAAGCCGTGGGCAGCTACTCTGACGACAACAACTGGTCGACTCTCCAAGGCAACGGATTCGCTTATCTCTACGACGTCTACACCGACGAACCCGACAAAAGCAACCCCTTCACCCATGGCACAGCACGCGCCGCCAAAAGCGAAAGCGGAGCTGTGGCCAACTGGAGCGCCCCGGTCAAAGATGCCGGCAACTACGCCGTTTACGTAAGCTACAAAACAACTCCCAAAAGCACTACCGAGGCACTATACACAATCCACGCCGCCGACGGCGACCACCAGGTCAAAGTGAACCAGCAGATGGGCGGTGGAACATGGATCTACCTGGGGCACTACCAGCTGAATGCCGGCGAAGCGCCCGTGGTGAGCCTCAAAGCCAACGGAAAGAAGGGTAGCCTGACTACTGCCGACGCAGTTAAAATCGGCGGTGGCATGGGCAACGTTGTGCGTCCGGTGCGACTCACAAACGATGAAGGAAAAGAAACCACAACCTGGGTCAAAAGCGAATATCCCCGTTTCACCGAAGGTGGACGCTACTTCCTGCAATGGGCCGGTGCACCCGACAGCGTCTACAACCCCTCGCAAGGGGCCGGCGACTACCGCGACGACTACATGTGCCGCGCCCTCTGGGTCAACTACATGACCGGCGGATCAAGCATGCTCCCCAAACAAGACGGTCTGAAAATTCCCGTCGACCTGTCGTTCGCATTCCATTCCGACGCCGGAACAACCATGAACGATTCAATCATAGGCACACTCGGCATATACTCCACAAACGACGACCTGCCCACCGGAAACGGCTCGTCACGCCTTAACTCACGCGACCTTACAAACCTGATTGTCACCCAAATCGTTGACGACGTGCGCAAAGGCTACGAACCCAACTGGACACGCCGCGGAATGTGGGACCAGAAATACTACGAAGCACGTAAGCCCGAAGTGCCATGCATGCTCCTCGAACTGCTTTCACACCAGAACTTCGCCGACATGAAATATGGCCTCGACCCAACGTTCCGGTTCACCGTGAGCCGAGCCATCTACAAAGGTATGCTCCGCTACATCGCCAACCGCGACGGTCGTCCCTACGTGGTTCAGCCCCTGCCGGTGCGCTCATTTGCCATCACAGGCGGTCAGGACGGAGCCTATCAGCTGAGCTGGAAAGAAACCGTCGACACACTCGAATCAACAGCCACCCCCACATATTATAATATAGAGATGCGCAAAGACAACGGCGCTTTCGCACGGGTGGCCACTGTCAATGAACCCGTCTACACATTCACCGCACCCGACGACGCCATCTACTCATTCCGCATCGTGGCCGGGAACAACGGCGGCGTCAGCTTCCCCTCGGAAGTGCTCGCCCTGTGTCACCGCCCCGGAAAACGTGTGAACATCATCAACGGATTCACCCGAGTGTCAGCCCCCGACACCTTCGACGCCGGTGCCATAGCCGGATTCAACGACGCCAAAGACCACGGTGTGCCCTACATGCAGGACATCAGCTTCATCGGCTCGCAGTTCGAATTCCGCCGCGACATCCCCTGGATGGATGACGACGCCGCCGGATTCGGTGCCAGCCGGGCCGATCAGGAAGAGAAAGTGATCGCCGGAAACACCTTCGACTTCGTCAAACTCCACGGCGACGCCATCCGCAACGCCGGCTACGGTTTCGTGTCATCAAGCGTTGAAGCCTACATGGCAAGCGACGACGACCAGGCCCAGGTCATCGACCTCATTCTCGGAAAACAAAAAGAAATCACCGTCGGACGTGGTGTGTTCGGCACCAAATACAAAACATTCCCCACCGAACTCCAACAGAAAATAACCTCGCACTGCAACAACGGCGGAAGCGTGTTCGTCAGCGGTTCCTACGTGGCCACCGACCTGTGGGACAACGACAACTCAAACGAAGAAACACTCAAAGCCGACCAGAAATTCGCAACCGAAGTGTTAGGCTACCATTGGCGCGTGGGCCAGGCGTCAATCACCGGCGACGCCTACGAAGTGCCCACATCTTTCAGCGCATTCACCGACCGCGAGTTCCGCTTCAGCAACGAACTCAACCCCGTGACCTACATGGTTGAATCGCCCGACTCATTCTATCCCGCCGACGAACGCGGACAAGTCATCATGCGCTACAAAGAAAACAACCTCGTGGCCGGAACCGCAATGGCCGACGAAAAATACCGCACCGTAGTCATCGGATTCCCCTTCGAAACAATCCGTTGCACCGACAACCGCAACGAACTGATGAAACAAGTACTCACTTTTCTTAACAAGAATAAATAACAACATAAATATAACTAACCAATCATGAAAAAAACAATCAACTGTTTCGTGCCCTTCGCAAGCAAACAGCAGGCCGAAGCCACTGTGGCAAGTCTCAAAGAATCTGACTTAGTGTCTAAAATCTTCTTCCTCATTCAGGATGAAAATGCAGAACTCCCCGAAGCCACTTGCCCCATCGTAATCGACAGCCTCACCAGCTCGGCTACTATGAAAAAAATCGCCGAAGCGGCCGACAGCGACTACATGCTGCTGCACACTAAAAACAGCCAGCTCGTCATGGGCTACCTCGCACTGCGCCGTTTCGTGCGACTCGCACAGGATTCTGAAGCAGGCATGCTCTACGCTGACTCCTACGCCGTAGTCGATGGCAAACGCAGCAACGCACCCGTGATTGATTATCAGTTCGGTTCGCTCCGCGACGACTTCAACTTCGGCCCTGTAATGTTCTTCAACACCGAAGTGTTCAAGAAAGCCGCGGCCGCGATTGACAAAAACTACACCGCGGCCGGTCTCTACGACCTCCGTCTGAAAGTGTCACAGATTGCTCCAATCGTCCACATCAACGAATATCTCTACACCGACATCACCGTCAGCAACAAAGAAGGCGGCGAAGCTCATTTCGCTTATGTCGACCCCAAAAACCGCGGCGTTCAGATTGAAATGGAAGAAGCCGTGACCGACCACCTCAAGAAAATCGGCGGATACCTCGAACCCAAATTTGACACCATCGAATTCAACAAAGGCGACTTCGAATATGAAGCATCTGTGATCATCCCCGTGCGCAACCGCGTTCGCACAATCCGCGACGCCATCCGCAGCGTGCTCTCACAGAAAACCGAATTCCCCTTCAACCTCATCATCGTTGACAACGGTTCAACCGACGGCACATCTGAAGCCATCGAGGAATTCACCTCTGATCCCCGCGTGATCCACATCCAGCCCACCCGCGACGACTTAGGCATCGGCGGTTGCTGGAACGCCGGCGTAAACCACCCCAAATGCGGTAAATTCGCCGTTCAGCTCGACAGCGACGACGTTTACAAAGATGAAAACACCCTGACCAAAATGGTCAACGCATTCTACGAACAGAACTGCGGAATGGTTGTCGGCACATACTGCCTGACCGACATCGACATGAACACCATCCCCCCCGGCATCATCGACCACAAGGAATGGACTCCCGAAAACGGACGCAACAACGCACTCCGCATCAACGGTCTCGGAGCACCCCGCGCATTCTACACCCCCATGCTGCGCGAAATCAACGTGCCAAACACCAGCTATGGTGAAGACTACGCGCTCGGTCTGGCCTTCTCACGCCACAACCAGATTGGCCGTGTCTACGACGTCGTTTACCTCTGCCGCCGCTGGGAAGATAACTCCGACCACGCTCTCGACATCAACAAAACCAACGCCAACAACCTTTACAAAGACCGCATCCGCACCTGGGAACTCCAGGCTCGCGTGGCTATGAACAAAAAGAAATAATTAAGCCCATGGCCGAAAAAATAAATAAAGAAATCGTGGACCAATTCCTGCTCG
>JAXJVW010000132.1:0-7591 GCA_036308365.1 Muribaculaceae bacterium | reverse complement strand
GACCATAAATCTGGCCACCCGATACGTCACGCGTTTTCCGAAGTCTCGCTTTTGGAACAGGCTTATCCCGAACTCACGTGAATAAAAAGTTTAAATGAGTTCATTATAAAATTTCACTATTGCCGGGGCGTCTAATAGTCAGTATGCCACAAAAAAAACGAGGTGCGCCAGAGGTTGAATCTGACACACCTTGTTTATATAGGTGTCTGTGTCAATCTTGACTTTTATGCCTGTTCACCTTTGTCCTGACGGGGAGCGCGTTCTCCGCGGTTTTCGCGGTTTCCACCTTCACGACGGGGACCACGGTCGCCACGGTCGCTACGACGAGGACCACGGTCGCCACGGTTTTCACGAGGCTGACGTTCGCGTTCAACATATCCTTCGGGTTTGGGCATGAGTGCGCGCATTGACAAGCGATATTTGCCTGATTTTTTGTCGATTTCGATGAGTTTTACTTCGAGGGTGTCACCTTCTTTGATGCCTGATGACTCCATGTCGGGAATACGGTCCCAGGAGATCTCTGAGATGTGGAGCAGACCGTCGCGGTGGGGCATGAATTCCACGAATGCGCCGAAGTCGAGGATTGAACGAACGGTGCCGGTGTAGGTTTTGCCTTCTTCGGGGAGTTCCACGATGGCGTTGATCAGAGCAACGGCTTTGTCCATAGATTCTTTTGAAGTGGCGGCGATTTCAATGTAACCACCTTCGTCGATTTCATCGATAGAAACAGTAGCACCACTTTCTTCCTGGATACCCTGGATGATTTTTCCGCCCGGGCCAATCACGGCGCCTATGAGGTCTTTGGGTATTGGCATTGTGACAATGCGGGGCACGTGGGGTTTGTAGTCCTCGCGGGGAGCGGGGATTGTTTGTTCGATGATGTCGAGGATGTGGAGACGACCATCACGAGCCTGGTTGAGGGCGCGTTCAAGAATTTCATATGAAAGGCCGTCGCACTTGATGTCCATCTGGGTTGCGGTGATACCCTGGCGAGTACCGGTCACCTTGAAGTCCATGTCGCCGAGGTGGTCCTCGTCGCCGAGAATGTCGGAGAGGATGGCGTATTTAGAACTTTCGGTGTCGGTGATCAGACCCATAGCGATGCCGCTGACGGGACGTTTCATTTTCACACCGGCGTCGAGCAGTGCGAGAGTACCGGCGCAGACGGTGGCCATTGATGATGAACCGTTAGATTCGAGGATGTCGCTGACAACGCGGCAAACGTAGGGGAAATCATCGGGGAACATGCGTTTGATGGCGCGGTGGGCGAGGTTGCCGTGACCGATTTCACGACGGCCGACGCCACGCACCGGTTTGGCTTCACCGGTAGAGAAGGGGGGGAAGTTATAGTGGAGGAGGAAGCGTTCACGACCTTGGTTGAGAACGTCGTCGAGGATTTTCTCGTCGAGTTTGGTTCCGAGGGTCACGGTTGAGAGTGACTGGGTTTCACCACGGGTGAACACGGCTGATCCGTGGGGGCCGGGGATGTAGTCGACTTCGCACCAGATGGGGCGGATGTCGGTAGTTTTACGGCCGTCGAGACGGATACCTTCGTCGAGGATGCAACGGCGAACGGCTTCTTTTTCCACATCGTGGTAGTAGCGTTTCACCAGGGGTGTTTTTTCGTCGCGTTCTTCTTCGGGGAGTGATTCAATGTATTCTTTGCAGATAGCGTCGAACGAATCCTGACGCCAGTGTTTGTCGGCAGAGCCGGCTTTAGCCACGGCGTAGGCTTTGTCGTAGCATTTATCGTGAACATCCTTGCGGAGATCCTCATCGTTGGTTTCGTGGCAGTATTCGCGTTTCACTGTCGCACCCACAGCTTCGGCCAGTTCCATCTGAGCCTTGCACTGTTCGCGGATAGCTTCGTGGGCTGCTTTGAGGGCAGCGAGGAGTTCGGCTTCGGAAACCTCGTTCATTTCGCCTTCCACCATCATGATGTTGTCGTAGGTGGCGCCAACCATGAGTTCCATGTCGGCTTTCTCAAGCTGTTCGAAAGTGGGGTTGATGACAAATTCGCCATTCACACGGGCCACACGTACTTCAGAAATGGGACCGTTGAAGGGGATGTCGCTCACAGCGATGGCGGCTGAGGCAGCGAGACCGGCCAGAGCGTCGGGCATGTCGACACCGTCGCTTGAGTACATTGTGATGTTTACGAAAGTGTCAGCGTGGTAATTGTCGGGGAAGAGAGGGCGGAGTACGCGGTCAACGAGACGCGCGGTGAGGATTTCATAGTCTGAGGCACGGCCTTCGCGTTTGAGGAAACCTCCGGGGAAACGGCCTGCTGAGGAGAATTTTTCTTTGTACTCTACTTGTAGCGGCATGAAGTCGACGCCTTCGCCGGCTTCTTTGGCGGATACTACTGTTGCAAGGAGCATTGTTCCGCCCATTCGTAGTTCAACTGCTCCATCAGCCTGCTTGGCCAATTTGCCTGTTTCGAGGGTGATTTCCCTTCCGTCAGCAAGCGTGATGGTTTTCTTAATTGGATTCATAAAATATTTGTAAATTATTTTCTTCGTAAATTAGCGCAAAGATACTAATTATTTATGGATTTTCAATCACTTTCTTTCTTAAATTAATTTAACAATATGGTGCTGGAGGTTTCGGCGACCCCTTTATTGTTGCGGATTTTGGGGATTTTTGAGGCTTAAGTTGTTGAACTGCAACGTTCTGACAATTTGACATACGGAGCTCGGCCAGTTGTGTTGCGATTGACGCAAAAAAAGTGGTGCGGGCGGGTTTGTCGGGGAATAGTTCAATGTGCGCAGCCATAGGGATGGAAAAGTGTGGGCGGGTTCAAAAAAAATATCGTATATTTGCACCATGATTCTCAACAAACTTACCGTTAATAATTTTAAGAACATCCGCAGCGCCAGCCTGGAGTTCAGTCCTAAGATGAATTGCTTCTTGGGAAATAACGGCATGGGCAAAAGCAATCTGCTCGACGCCGTTCATTATCTGAGCTTCTGCCGCAGTTTTTCAGGGCTGACCGACCAGCGGCTGGTCACTGACGGGGAGCGGTTTCTGATGCTTCAGGGTGACTATTTGCGCCATGACGTGCCGGAGGATGTGCAGGCCTCGTATGATGCCGGGAAAAAGAAGGTTTTCAAGCGTAAGGGTAAGGTTTACAAACGCTTGAGCGAGCATATTGGTTTGTTTCCGCTGGTGCTTGTGGCCCCGCATGACATTGATTTGATCAATGGGACGAGCGAGGAGCGCCGCAGATTCATTGATCAGATTATTTCGCAGAGCGACGCCCGTTATCTGGATTCGTTGATACGTTATAACCACTTGCTGGAGCAGCGTAACCGGATGTTGCGCGACCACATCACGGACCGAGCCCTGTTCGAGGCGGTTGAGCTTCCAATGTCAGCCGCAGCGGCTTATGTCAGCAACGCCCGCAAGGGGTGGATTGATGATTTTATGCCCGTGTTCAACCGCTATTATGCGGCTATTGCGGGGATGGAGAAGCCTGAGAATGTGGCCATGGCCTATAGCACCACCATAGTTCCGGGCGACCCTCTTTCGCTGGTAGGGGAGTTCGACAAAAACAGGCAGCGCGACGAGGCGGTTGGCCACACAACGGCGGGAGTGCACCGCGACGACATTGAGATGATGCTCAATGGGTTGCCTGTCAGGCGGATGGCGTCGCAAGGACAGTGTAAGACATATCTGATTGCGATGCGATTTGCGCAATATGACTTTTTAAGACGTGCCACAGGAATGTATCCGCTGATGTTGCTCGATGATATTTTCGACCGTCTGGACGCGGGTAGGGTGGAGCGTATCGTGGCAATGGTTTCGGGCGAGGAGTTCGGGCAGACATTCATCACCGACACCAATCTGGCCCACCTCGACTCAATCATCACACGGCTCAAAGGTGATCACCGTCTGTTTGCCGTCGAATCGGGTGAATTCAGGGTGGTCAGTGATTCAGAGAATTGAAATGAAGAGAATCTATCCAAAGCAGATAAACGAAATCATCGATGCGGTGTTGCTCCAGAGCGACACCAACGACAATTTTCTCCGTCAGCAGGCCTGCTACATGTGGGTCGAGGTTGTCGGTCCGGCGGTCAACAGCTACACCACCCGTCGCTATGTCGAGGGGACTGTGCTGCATGTTTACATTGCGTCGGCCTCGCTGAAAAACGAGCTGTCGTTCCACCGCTCCTCCATAGTCGACAAAATCAACAGATCGATAGGTAAAACAGTAATCACGGAACTTATAATCCATTGAATATAATATGAATGATATAATCACACTTCCGTCATGCCCCAACCCGAAGGTGCCCCCGGTGACACATCCGTTCAGAGTGGGCAAGTCATTGCAGTTGCGATTCAACGACATCGACATGTTAGGCCACATCAACAATGGGGCCTACCTGCAATTTCTTGACCTCGGTAAACTGGAATATTTCAAGACCGTGCTTCCGTCGCGATTCTCGCTCAATGACATTTATGTGGTGGTGGTCAACATCAACTGCAGCTACTTCTCACCCGGTTACATGAATGAGCCGTTGGCCGTTTACACCGCTTGCACCCACCTGTCGCAGCGGAGCCTGATACTCGACCAACGGGTTGTCAACACGGCCACGGGCGATGTCAAGTGTGTGGCGCAGACCGTCATGGCAGGTTTCGACCCCCACACGCTCAAAGGGATTGAACTTGACGCGGAATGGGCGGAAGAGATTGCGAAATTTGAAAATTTGGAAAGAAAATTGTAAATTTGCAACATGAACAGCTTCACACCGTCTGACACTGTGCGAAACTGTTCATGGACAACAAATCAGTTCATTATAAGATAAGTGTCATCAGGTGTCGGTAAACGACATTTTCGTGACCCTCTCCTCCGTGGGCGACGATTGTGATTGATGAGAGCCGCTTATCGCATAGAAAAAAGAAAATAATAACCACTCATAAATAAATGAACGTACAGGAATCAATGCGCTCCATCCTCAAGGCCGAAAGCGAAGCCATTCTGCAGATACCGGTGACCGAGGCCTACGACCGTGCGGTGGAAGCGATAATAGAACATGTTCACCGCCGGCAGGGTAAACTCGTAACCTCAGGTATGGGCAAAGCAGGTCAGATAGCGATGAACATAGCCACCACATTCTGTTCAACCGGAACGCCTGCAGTCAATCTGCATCCGTCAGAAGCCCAGCATGGCGATCTGGGAGTGTTGCAACCCAATGACATATTGCTGCTGATTTCAAATTCGGGCAAAACCCGTGAAATCATCGAGCTGGTGTCGCTGGCGCGTAATCTCTATCCGGCAATTCCGATCATCGTCATCACCGGCAACGGCGAAAGCGTGCTGGCTCAGGAAGCCGACATGGTGCTGACCACAGCCCCGGTGCCCGAAGTGTGTCCGTTCGGACTTACCCCCACCACCTCCACCACCATGATGACCGTGATTGGCGACATATTGGTGGTCAACGTGATGAACAACACCGAGTTCTCCCGCGCCGACTATGCCAAACGCCATCATGGCGGCTACTTAGGTCAGAAATCACGTAACGACTGAATGTCATGGCACGCATCATAGCCGTCGGAGAAGCCGACTTCAAGATACGCCTGGAGCAGTTACGTCCTGTGGCAGCGACCCCCGGAGGACTCATTTTGAACACAGCCATAGAGCTGAGCAAAATGGAGCACCAGGTGAGCATGGCTTCGGAGGTGGGCAGCGATATTCTTGGCCACCGTATAATCGACATACTCAAATCAGAAGGTGTCGACACATTCAGCGTGGATCTCAGTCTTGACGGCACCACCCCGACGACGCTCGAATTCGCCGATCCGCTGACAGGAGAGATAACCGACGAGCTCCGTTATGACAATTTTGAAAAAAACAGTGACGGATTCGACATCGTATGGCCCACCATAGAGGCCGGCGACCTGGTTGTTTTCGGAGGCTATCTCGCTGTTTCGGCCCGTGTTCGCCAGCGTCTGTGGCAATTCCTCACGTATGCAGCCGAGCGGAAGGCGCGTCTGGTTTATCTTCCGGGCTACAATCCCCGCAGAATGATGCGTGTAACCAAAGTCATGCCCCTGATTTTCGAGAACCTCGAAATCGCCGATGTCGTTGTGACAACCACACCGCATCTCGAATTCATTTTCGGAAAGACCGACACGCTCAAGGCCTATAAGGACAATCTGGAATTCTACGTCGACGAGTTTTACAACATCGGTGACGACATGATTGAATTCCACGGTCATGGAGGATTATACGAGCATCTGCCCCGGATGAGCTCGCTGACCCTTCCTGAAACGCTCGCTTGGCTGATCGACAATAAGGTGGTCGCTAAAGGGTGATTGAAACTCATTAATTGAATCATTTAATATGAGCCGCCAGGGCTCTCTAAAATTGTAATACAGATGTCAACAGCAACTCCGGGAGCCGCCCCCAAAGGGTCACTTCCCAAAGTAGAAAATATGCGTGTGGCCATAGTGGCCGCCGAATGGAACGGTCACATCACCGGCGCCCTCACGCAAGGTGCGCTCGAATTGTTTAAACGCGAGGGATTCGCCGACGATCAGGTCGACGTGTATCACGTTCCGGGAGCGGTTGAGCTTACCTTCGGCGCATCGCAGCTGATTGAATCATCGGCCTACGACGCCGTGATTGTGTTTGGATGCGTCATCCGCGGCGGCACACCCCATTTCGACTACGTGTGCCAGAGCGTTACACAAGGCATCACTTCGCTCAACGCCGACTGCGACATACCCGTGATTTTCGGTGTGCTAACGGTTGATAATGAGCAGGATGCACTTGACCGTGCCGGCGGTGTGTTAGGCAACAAAGGAACAGAAGCAGCCGAGGCTGCAATAAAAATGTACGATTTTGCTTGCAAAGTTAAAGAACTTTAGTTAACTTTGCACAGCAAAAGGGCGAATACCAGAGTGGCCAAATGGGGCAGACTGTAAATCTGCTGGCTTATGCCTTCGGTGGTTCGAATCCATCTTCGCCCACTTCACAACCAAATCATCATCACATTTTGCGGAAGTAGCTCAGTCGATAGAGCATCAGCCTTCCAAGCTGAGGGTCGCGGGTTTGAGCCCCGTCTTCCGCTCTTTTTTTTGCCTTGTCATATAAGGCATGCTGTCCCGGAAGGGGACGTTCATGAACAATCCTGCTGCCATGCCGATTTGCGGTGTGGCTGTTTTTTTCCGGTGGATGTCGCATTCGAGTCATTCTGGATCAGCGGACAGGGGTGGTTGACGCCGAAGCCTCGGCTGATTAGAGGTGTGTCGCCTGATATATTATGCGAGGGAAATTTTTTGGACACATTTATTTGACGTTTCTCTGTCGAGAAACGCCCGGTGAAACTTGCGGGTCGGGGATGGTTGTGTCCCGATTTTGTCCCGGCTAATATGTGAAAAAGGGTTTAACTCATTGAGTTAAACCCTTTTACTGGCAAAATGTCGGGGTGAGAAGAATATAGAACCTCACTTGGTGACATTCACTGGGCTGCTACTCTTTGTTCTTATTGTTTCTAACTTGTTGTATTTGTCCCGTTTCCGTCCCGGTTCCGGGACTACTCGTTTTTGCCGTTTTCTACAAAATGTTATTTGACCTGTCCCGATT
>JAXJVW010000131.1:0-5266 GCA_036308365.1 Muribaculaceae bacterium | reverse complement strand
TCCTCTCCGAGATCTCTTCGACAAAAAGAATATCAACGATGTCAGTGTGCTCTATGGTTCAAGTGAACCGAATTTGTTTAACTTATTATTTGATTAGTGCCCTCCAAAATTTTTAGTGGACACTAATGGGTTGTTATAAAAATCTTCAACCTTTGCTGTAAGTTCTTCCGATGGTGAAAAACGGTCGAGGCCAGGGTGCTCACTATTATCATCAGGCCGACCGAAAAGTGTATTATAGGTGTTCAATGTATCGCCACGAAACTCCGCAGTTTTGAGAGATTCAAGAGTGAGAAACGGCCAAGCTTGATTAAAGACAGCGATATAGAAATAACGCATTATTTCGGTATCATCGGGGTCGAAAGACCTACCGGGGCACCCGAAATTCTTGTCCTTTGCGAGCTGGGTAAGCGGGAACGACACAATCTTGTCGATATTGCCGTCAAGATATTTGTCGGCAAATTCGAGAATCTTCTCTTTGATGAAATTTAATTCGTTTTCACTCATTAATTCCAGTCGTTAAGGTTGTCAATAAAATCGGCGAGGTCAGCTTCGTCGAGAATATCGTGAAGCTCACCTGTATTTATTTCATAATCGGTGTCAACGTACATATCGTTTACGGACTTACCGTCTGATGTCTTAAAGGCGTCAGCGAGGTCAAACACGATGCGCGAATATTTCCATTTAGCGCCTGAAATAGCCATGATTAAATTGTCTGAGTGAGAAAAATATATGCTTTGAGATATTTGCGAAGCCGTTCGACAGTTGCATCATCGATTTCGTTGAGACGGCGAATGTCCATGTTGTCTTCAAGGTCGTGGATTTTGACCATACGTCCTATGGGATTTTGTTTGGCGCGCGACACAAAATTTTCATAGCTTTCGCCCTCACGCTTCGTGACAGAGATTATGCCGTCAATAATATATTGAGGAAAGCCACGACTGAGAAGATACTCTGGCGTGATGTCGGTATCTTCGATAGTGTCATGAAGAAGCGCGACGATGGATTCAGCATCAGTCGAGCATCGAGCAGCCACTCGTTCAGGGTGCAAGTGGTAAGGCATACCCGCCTTATCAACTTGTCCTTCATGTGCGGTGGTACATATTTCGTGAGCGAGTTTTAATAGTTCTTTCATAATCAATCGGCTAAAGAAGGGTCATCAATAGAAGGGTCACAGTCTATGTTGCCCTCATTATATTTCAACATTTGTTTGTGGAAGTATAGTTTCAAGGCATCAGAGTCTTGTTGAGAAAGTTCTGTCTCGTAACTTGCGTTTGAAAGGTATTTATCAATAAAATCAACATCGGATTTATTGGCAATGACTGGCCCGTTGGTGTTAGCAAGTATGAAGGAAACGCAGTCATCGACAGCGTTGACTATTTCCGGGTCATCGACAAATGGAATACAATCATCACCAACGGCAATAACTCTCATCAAGAACATAACGACACGGTTGCCAAGGTCGCGAGCAACTACAATCTGAGTTCCGAGTTTAGGCAGATTGTGTTCCCATGTTGGGAAACCACCCCATCTGAAATGAGTTGTTCCACGGTCTTCAAGCTCGTGTATAGTGCAAACCCATTCGTTCAATCTTGGAACGTAGAGACGAACTGTTTCAGGCTTTACAGGCTCTTTGCTCTGAATGAATATGGAAATGCGCAAACGGTCGTTGATATTGCCGTTACGCTTGACTGTGGAAAGAGTAGTAAAAAACACATCTTCCCAGCCCATGTCGAGCATCTTGGCAATCTCAGCATTC
This sequence comes from Muribaculaceae bacterium, assembly GCA_036308365.1. Classification (GTDB taxonomy): domain Bacteria; phylum Bacteroidota; class Bacteroidia; order Bacteroidales; family Muribaculaceae; genus CAJUPY01. The sequence continues at coordinate 3,510 of JAXJVW010000131.1, read as the reverse complement.
TCGGTTTTGGGAACATAGCCAAGTATGAAATCGAAGTCAAAATCGTCGGGATTACCATCGTAATCGTCAGCGAGGGCTATAGCCACGGCATTCTTGTCATATTTGTTCTTGCGGTCACGCACAAGGGCAACTTCTTGACCGGCTTCGAGTTCATCCCATATTTCATCGTCATATTTAAGGTGGAATGATATACCTGCTACGGCACACTCCTTGAACAAGACTTTTTTGCGAGGCGATTCCAAGGTTATATCACCCTCCAGTGGTGGTTCTATGTCACCTTGTAGTATATGTCCGGGGTGCACCGTTTCCATACCTTCAATTGAATCGAAATCGGGAGCATCTGCCAAATTATTTATAATTCTGCGAGTCTCATCGGAAATCTCGATTCGGTGTGCGCCTTTCTTGCGCAGATCAGCAGAAAGGTTTGCCAACTCCATTTCGCACAAGGGGCAAGTGCCCGGGCAGTCACCTTGGTGGCTACACTCGCGAGCCGTGTATTCGATGCTGTTAGCTTGTGCTATTTCACATCGCACGGTTTTAAGAAGTTCGCATTTGGCTTTGCCGTTTGTACGGTATTCTGTGGGGCGCTCGGTCTGATACTCGAAGATGTCGAATCGAGTGAAACCCTGCTCACGGAACTTTCGCTCCGTTTCCTCAGCCTGATTCCTTTCAGTAAAGCCTGGAATTATAGGAATACGGATAACGAATTTATCCTTAGGCACGCGGAACTCGTCGACGAGATAATGGAGATTCTTGATTACTTGTTGGTAATCACCGCCGGTATATTCGCGATAGCTTTGATGTTCAGCTGTTTTGACATCAACAATCCACTCATCAATAATAGGCGCAAGCAGTTCTGTGTCTTGATAATGAAATTGCAGCGAAGTCTCGATGCGTATTTTCCACTCAGGTGGACAAATTTTTTTGAACGTGCAAATGAAATCGGTCTGTAATCCCGGTTCACCGCCGCCAAATGTAACACCGCCGCCAGTGGCGCGGAAATACACATCGTCGTTCATCAGCTCGTCAAGCAAACTCTGTGGCGAGTAGATTTTCCCATTTGACCGACGGTCGAAGCAGTCAGGATTGATACAAAATTTACAGCGCAGTCGACAACCATAGAAAGCCACAAGCGTAGTAATACCGTCGCCATCAATACCAAGCCGGTGGCGAGAAATGCCTATTATAGGTACACCACTGTCCTCACAATGATTTCTGAAATCATCACCAGTATAGGCCGGGACACCGGCAGGTATGTCAGGAACATCTGAATTTGCCATATCAATAGTCTATGGTTAGAAGGATTGGGTTGTTGGTCGAAGCCGTGATGTCTTTGACAATCTCGGCTTGTTGAATGTTTGGAATGAGAGATTTACTTGCGAGGAAATAATCAATGCGGTGGCCTTGATTATTCTCGCGTACTTTCGGATCGTTCCGAAAAAAATATGAAAATTCTTTGTCCCAAATATGGAATAATCTATACGTATCAACCAACTGACCCACGTCAAGCAACTTCTCGAAGTCGCGACGTTCCCAGTCATGGAAGTTGGCTTGATTACGTTTGTACTTGCCGTCCCAACAATCATGGCCGCCATGCACGATATTCATATCGCCACAGATAACAATGCGGTCGGGAGTTTTCTTGACTTGCGAAAGAAGGAATTTGTCGTAAATCTGACGGTGTTCAATAGCACCGACAACGTCGGGATTGGAATATGGTACATAGCAGTTGAACAGCGTAAACGAGGGATATAAGAAAGAAAACTTCTGCAAATATCCGACCGCAATGGGCGTTTCTTGTATCTTTTCGTCAAAGTTGGCAACAAGATTACTTTTGATATACGTGCATACTCCTGCATACGGTGCTGAGCACAAGAAGCAACGATAGCCGTCTAATGGAATTACTTCGCCGGAGTGTCTGACTTTTTGAAGGCAGATCACGTCAGGCGAATAATTTTTGACAAGCTCATTAAGCGCATCCCACTTGGCTTTCAATCCGTCGATATTCCAGCTGATAATTTTGAGCGAACCCGGAGGTGCCGGAAAAAATTCCTCAGCAATTCTAATTTTGCCAAGAGGCGCACTATAAAAATCACCATTAAATTCCGGGACCTTTCCTTTTTTAGCAAGAGCCAATACCTCTTTATACCATGTGCGGTAACTACTATCCTTTCCCTTTCCGGCTTCTGCTAACTTTGGATAGGCAATAAAGAAAGCGTTGACATAGTCATCTATATTTGTACCGCCATCGAGAACACCAATAGATGCGCTAAGCAAGTTGTCATCAAAATTTTCTATATCACGATTGCAGACAATATTGTCGGCAGTAGTTATATGACAACGCAACGCGCAACCATTAGGTGACATATATGAAAACCAACGCAGCTTTTCGTAGCCTTTACGATGAAGCTTATCAAGCATCATCATAAGGTCGAGCACAGAGGCATTATGCAGAATTTCTTGTTCTTTCGTCATGGCAGTAAGGCTGTGTTATAAGTTGGGATATTGACCGGCAAGGTATAAAATTCCATTGTATGACTCACAGGGTGCGTTAGCAGTGACGTTTCAGTTAAGGTCGAGGCTTGTTCATTGGGATATAATATAACGCAAGGAACAATAGGCACGGAGGTTTCAACAGTTGGGTCATAGCCCAAATGCCGCAATAATACATGGTCTCGGGCATAGCCACTAAGTTGTGAAATATATTCGTTCTTAGCCGCCTTAGCCGGGCCATCTACATATTTTGTGTCCAGGATTAGCCGAATGTTGCCTTTCCTGATAAGGAAGTCTGCAATAAATCGTCCATGATAACCTTGCACTTGATACATCACGGCATCGTGGCCGAAAGTCTGACGGAGCTTTGCCAAGGTGTAATGCTCAAACAGTAGAGCCATGTCGATTCTAAACACTGGCGCGGCATCAACATCATTAACGTGGTGATTGTTGATAGCAATATCTTGTTTGCGGAGTATCATCTTCGCCAAACGTATAGCCTCATCATACTCTTTATAGAGTTTGTTATATTTAACAACGTGTAAATCAATCGAGCCGTTGTCGGAAACTTCAGAGAAGGCACTCATGCTGTGGTTGAGCATGGCCGAGAGAATGGGATATGCCGAATGTTCGCGCATAAGTGCAACCAAATCGCCGGTGGCGATAAGAGCACGTTTCAATAGTCTATTCTCAGTCGTGTCGACAAGATATTCTTCGTAACGGCAGATCACCCTTTCTTGATGCCCAAGCATTGCATTGCGTTCAGTGCGTCGAATATCGAGTCGCCCTTTTACCTTGGAAAGATTTTCCTGACGAGGAACGTAGCCTTTGCGAAGTCCACGCATTACAATCCGTTTCATCGTCATAAGGAACTGAACGACGAGTAATGCAGAGAGTATAGAACTCAGCGACTTGGAACGGATTGGCCGTGCTTCAAAATCTATATCATAGATTGACGAGAAATCATCGGCAACTTCATTGGTGCGTAGGCAGGTCATAAACATTTCAAGGAAGTTT
>JAXJVW010000130.1:0-2415 GCA_036308365.1 Muribaculaceae bacterium | reverse complement strand
CGAGCAGGGCGCGGTTTTCGCGTTGGTCAACGAAGAATCCGGTTTTTTGGCCTTTGAGCCAGTCAACGTAGAACTGCAGACCGTTTTCGGTTGCCAGATTGGTTTCGAATCCGCCGATAATGTAGTCGTTGACCGGATCGAGACTCGCTTTATAGGGTAGGGTTGTCTCGGATTTGTAGTATACGTTGCGGATTGAAATGCCATCGAGCTCGGTCAGGGCCATGGCTATGGTGTTGCGTTCGAAGTGCATGCCCGGAGAGTGGGCCTGGAGCACGGCGGTGTTGCCATATATGTCGATTACGAGTCCGGGGAGGAAGTCGCCTTCGCCGTGAACCAGACGGAAGGCGTTGTTGTCGTCGCGCATCAGTCCGAGAGCGAGTCGGAGGTTGAGTGCCTCGGAAAGTCGTTCCTTGAAGAATTCCTTGTTGATTCGTCGGTCAGAGAAGTCGAGAATCCTGACGGCGATGCTTCCTATCTGGTAGTGTCCGACACCTATCAGACGGCCGTCGGCGGCGAATACTTTCGCCACTTCCCCCTCTTCAATATCTTTGGGGAGTGAAGCGATGGCACCGGAGAACACCCATGGATGGAACCGGTCGAGCGATTCCTCTTTGCCTCGTTTGAGTTTTATTTCTTTTATCATTTTATCAGAAATCTGTAAATGTCGTTAGCGTTCGCATAGATGAGCAGGAGCACAAGGAAGAGCATGCCTACGTATTGCGAATAGATGAGAACTTTCAGGGCCGGCTTGCGGCGTGTTATCACTTCCCACATGGCGAAGACGATGTGACCGCCGTCGAGTGCGGGGATGGGGAGCACGTTCATGAAAGCGAGTATCACTGAGAGGAATGCGGTGATTTCCCAGAAGGAGTACCAGCTCCATTTTTCGGGGAACATGTTGCCGATGGCGGCGAACCCGCCTACGGATTTAGCGCCTTCTTTGGTGAAGATGTATTTGAGCGATGTGACGTATGAAACCAGATGGTCCACGCCGTCGTTGATTCCTTTCGGAACTGATTGCAACAGGTTGTAGTTCACGGTTTCAATGTCGTAGACCTCGGTTATGGGTTTGAACATGAATCCGAGTTTTCCTTCAGGGGTGGTGTGGGCGTTGAGTGTCAGTTCTGCGCCGTTGCGACAAACGGTGATGGTGATCTCTTTGTCGGCGTTCTCCTTCAGGGCCTGGGCGAATTCCGAGTAGGATGGGGTGGGGGTGGAGTTGATGGCTGTGATTCTGTCGTCGGGCAACAGTCCGGCTTCGGCTGCCGGTTCGCCGTTCATCACTTCTTTCACAACCACGGGGAGTCGGTAGCCCATGAAACCACCGGCTTCGGAGAGTGTCAGGATGAAGTTTTCGGGAATTTGGATGCTCACGGTGTCGAGTGCGCCGGTGTTGTTTTTACGGAGCACTTTGACTTCCTTGGCTTCGGCTATTTGCATCAGCACGCCGTCGTGTTTTGCGTCGAGTATCTCGCCGTCGGCCATCAGGGGTATGTCACCGTTCTGGAATCCTACGGCTAAGGCTTCGGGCACGAAGTCCATACCTTCCGAGGCGTTCTGGTAGGGGATGTATTTTTCGCCCCAGTGATAGGCTATGCCAATGTAGATTGCTATTGCGAGAAGGAAGTTGAACATGACACCTCCGGCCATCACCAGCAGACGTTTCCATGCGGCTTTTGCACGGAAGTCGGTTGGATGCGGGGGTAGTTCCATCTGTTGTTTCTGGGTGTCGTCCATGCTTTCGTCGATCATTCCTCCGATTGACACGTAGCCACCCAGGGGAATCCAGCCTATGCCGTAGACGGTGTCGCGCCATGTCGACTTGCCGTTTTTCTCGGTGTCGGCCTTGACGGCTTCGGAGCGTTCAAGGTCTTGCTGCTCGGTGGCGTTACGTTTGAAGAACGACCATTTTTTTGTCCGCGGATCGTAGGTGACGATTGAGAACCATGGGTTGAAGAATAGGAAGAAGCGGTCGGCGCGCATGCCGAAGATTCTGGCGAAGAAGAAGTGGCCGAACTCATGAATTGTCACCAGCAGGGCCAGTGCGAGGATAAGTTGCAGACCTTTTATGAGGAAAGTTTCCATTCTGTCGGTTTAAAGGGTGAATTTTTTTGATATTTCAGAAGCGCGGGCGCGGGCTTCGGCGTTGCATGCCACGTAGTCGTCATAGGAAGGATGTTCAATGAATGGGACCTTCTGCAGCGTTTCCGTGATCAGCGGGAATATGTTTGTGAATTTTATTTTTTCTGTCAGGAACTGGTGCACCGCAATCTCATTGGCGGCGTTGATGACACAGGCTGTGTTGCCGCCACGTGTGAGGGCTGTCGAAGCCAGTGTGATGCAGGGGAATTTCTTTTCGTCGGGCTTTTCGAAGGTTAGGGTGCTGAATTTTGTGAAGTCGATCTGTTCGTCGGG
>JAXJVW010000129.1:0-8069 GCA_036308365.1 Muribaculaceae bacterium | reverse complement strand
TAGATGCTGATGCTCTGCGACATGAATATACACCCTATGATGGCTCCCAGAATGGCCGTTGGCATGGAAACGATGACGGCGACAGGGTCGGTCCAGCTCTCATAGTGGGCGGCAAGCACAAGCAGGGTCACGATGATGGCGAATATCAGCACCATCCCGACGGTGGTTCCCGATGAGGTCTCCTGAAACGCCTCGCCGGTCCATGCGTATGAGAAATTCTGACCTAAGGTCTGCGACACGATCTCTTCCATAGCTTTGATGCCTTGGGTTGAGCTGACCCCTTTGGCCGGGGTGGCCGTGAGGGCCGCCGTGTTATACATGTTGTAGCGGCTGACCGTCGGCTCTCCCATCGACGGCACCACCTTGCTGAACGCCGAGAACGGAACCATGTCGCCCTGATTGTTGCGAACGCTCAGGGCCATAACGTCGTCGGCGCTGCCGCGTGAGCTTCCGGTGCCGCTCAGGTTTACCTGATATATGCGGTTGAACTCCACGAAGTCGTTGACATAGCTCGTTCCCATGAACGATGACAGTGTTGAGTACACATCCTCCAACATCAGTCCGTGCATCTTCACCTTGTCGCGGTCAACCTCGAGGTTGAACTGTGGCACGGTGCCTCGGTAGAGGGTGGTGACGGAAGCTATGCGGGGATCGCTCTTGGCGGCTTCGATCACCGACCCCAACGCCTGCTCTATGGCTTCGGCACCGAGATTGTTGATGTCCAGAAGCTGCATCTCCAGTCCCGATGAGTTACCCAGTCCGGGAATTGACGGCGGGTTGACCGAGAAAATGCGGGCTTCCTGGAATTTCTCTGACAGCTCATTGACTTTGGCTATGACGGCATCGATACCTCCGGATTTCCCTTTACGCTCGCCCCATGGTTTGAGCACCACGAACATCGACGCCTCGTCGCTGCTCGATCCTCCACCCAAAAACGACATTCCTGCAACGGAAATCACATCCTTGACCTCGGGCAGGCTCTTGATTTCTTCGGCCAGTTGGTTGGTTATCCGGTCGGTGCGGTCAAGCGCGGCTCCCGTAGGCAATTGAATCGAGGTCATGAAGTAGCCCATATCCTCCTGAGGCAGATAGGAGGTAGGCCATTTCATGAAGCCCCAGAAGGCTACCCCGGTCAGCGCCAGATAAATCAGGATGGCCACGACCGGACGGCGCAGAAACGTGCCGACAATCTTCATGTAGAGAGCCGTGGTTTTGCCAAAGCCGGTGTTGAACCATCGGTAAAGCGGAAAGTTCGATTCCTTGGTTGGACGCAGAAACATGGCGCACATGGCCGGAGTGAACGTAAGGGCGTTGAACCCTGACAGGGCCGTGCTCACGGCGATGGTCAATGCGAACTGTTTGTAGAGCTCTCCGGTGATGCCGCTGACGAAGGCCGTAGGAATGAACACTGACAGAAGCACCAGCACCTCACCTATCACCGGACCTTGAATCTCTTTCATTGACTGGTAGATGGCGTCGCGCCCTTTCAGTTTTCCCTCATCGAGCAGTCGCGAGCAGTTCTCAACAACCACTATGGCGTCGTCAACCACAATCGCTATGGCCAGCACCAAACCGAACAGGGTCAGCGTGTTAAGCGTGAAACCTAAAAGTTTCATCACGGCGAACGTGCATATCAGCGACACCGGTATGGTCAGCATCGGAATGACTACGGCCCTCCAACTCTGGAGGAATAACAAAATGACCACCATCACAATGAGCGTGGTCTCCAGAAAAGTGACCAGCAGCTCGTCGATGGAGCTTGAAACGAAGTCGGTGGTGTTGAGGATTATCCTGTAGTTGACCCCCTCGGGGAAATATTCTGACAGCTCGTTGAGACGCTTCTCAACCCTTTTGGCCACCTCGAGAGCATTGGCGCCCGGAAGCTGGTTGATACCTATCAGACCGGCTTCCTCTCCATTGACACGCGACACCTGGGCATAGCTGTCCGATCCCAACTCAACACGGGCTACATCGCTCAGCCTGAGCATCGAACCGTCGCTGTCGGTGCGGAGAACGATGTTCGCGAACTGCGTGGCGTCCTGCAGTCGCCCGTCGGTGGTCAGGGTCAGCTGAAACTCCTGGTTCGACGACACGGGAGGAGCGCCGACGCTTCCCGCCGACACTTCCATGTTCTGCGACCTGATGGCCGCCATGACGTCGGCCGGAGTGATGTTGCGCACACGCATCTTTTCCGGATTGAGCCACACGCGCATGCTGTATTCTCCCGCTCCGAAAGCGTTGACCCCGCCCACACCCTGAACGCGCGACAGCTCATCGACAATGTTGAGCTTGGCGTAGTTGGTCAGATAGAGCGAGTTATAAAGCTCGGGATTGTCCGATTGCAGAGCTATGAACAGAATGGTGTTGGTTGATTCCGACATCACTGACACACCCTGCTGCTTCACGGCCGAAGGCAAGGTGGCCTCAGCCATGGATATGCGGTTCTGCACTTTGACGGCGGCCATGTCAAGGTCGGTCCCTACCTCGAAGGTGATGGTCAGGGCATACGACCCGTCTGATCCGGCCGATGAACTCATGAACATCATCCCTTCAACGCCGTTGACCTGCTCCTCGATGGGCACACCAACGGTTTTGGCCACGGTGGCGGCGTCGGCTCCGGGATAGGTGGCCATCACGCGGACAGTCGGCGGGGTGATGTCGGGAAACTGTGCCACCGGAAGTGAGGTGACCGTGAGCAACCCCACAAGTACCATCGCTATAGCTATGACTATGGCGAAGATGGGGCGGTTGATGAAAAATCTGGAGAACATACGCTTACTTTTTTTCTTTGGTTCGAGGGGCGGTTACGGGGGTCACTTTCATCCCTTCCCTGACGTTGAGCAACGCCTTGCTGACATAGCGCATGCCGGGAGTGACTCCGGAAATGACAACCCTGAGGGTGTCGCCATAGAGGTCGCCGACCTTGATGGGGGTGTACACAACCTCGTTGGAGTCATTGACTACATAGAGATATTTCCCCAACTGGTTGGTGCCGATCGATGAGTCGCGCACAAGCATCGCATCGGTCATGAATTTGTAGGGAAGCGATATGGTGGCATACATGCCGTTGCGCAGCTCTCCGTAGGGGTTCATTATGGTGGCCTGAAGTTTCAGCGTTCCGGTGCTCTGGTCGACATTCGGCGACATGTAGGTCAGATCGCCGGTGTAGCGGTGAGGCAGACTGTCGGAGAAAGTCACCGGAATGGCGCTGTAGTCGAGCCGGTCGCGGCCGTTCTCGTTGGTGAACATCCTGATCACGGCATCATCCTCAATGTAGAAGTTGGCGTTCATTCGTTCATCCTCATAGATGGTGGCGAGCACCTCGCCTGAGTTGGCGTTAAGGTAGGCCCCTTTCGACGGGCCGGCCGAGGTGATGTGGCCGGTGAGCGGTGCGGTGATGGTGCAGTAGCTCAGATTGGTGATGGCGGTTTGCAAAGTGGCCTGCGCTATGGCAACGGCGGCCTCGCTCTCGTCAAGGGCATTCTTGGCCTGCGCCACCTCTATCTGTGCTACGGCATCGCTCTCGAGGGCCTTGGCCATGGCCTTGTAGTGGGTGCGGGCATATTCCAGATTGCTTTTGGCCGTCGCCAACTGGCCGCGCGCTTCCTGAACGGCGTTGCGATACTGGGTGTCCTCGATTGAGAACAACACCTGACCCTGTTTGACCAGGTCGCCCCCGGAGAAGTGTATGGAGGTGAGATAGCCTGAGGCTCGCGGAACCAGGTCGACGTGGTTTTTGGCTGTGACGGTTCCGGGATAGGTTTTGAATAGGGTGATGGAATCGGTCAGCACCTCTGACACTTCAATCTCCGGTGCCGAGGCTGATCCGTGCCCCGTGGTGTGGCCTCCGCACCCCCCCATCAGGGTGAGTGTTGCCGTGGCCATTATCAGTTTTGACGCTTTGGCTGTGGTAAGCCTTATTGACAAGTGATTGAACATACCTGTATTTTTGGTTATTTGGTTACATCTGTGTGGATATACATAATATAATGTGTGGGATGGCTCCGCCACCCCCTGCGCGTAGGCTATTCTTCCCAACCTCCGCCGAGGGCCTTGTAGAGCGACACCATGGTGAGAAGTGCCTCACCGCGGGCGGTGATGAGGCTGGTGGAGTAGTTGAGGTAGTCAATCTGGGCGTTGGCCACATTCAAAAAGCCTGACAGACCCTGTTTGTACAGGTCGAGCGATAGGGTGAAGGTTTCGGCCGAACTACCCACCACTTCGCTCAGCCGGTCGATCTGCTGTAGCTCACCCTGATAACGGCTCATGGCATTGTCGACTTCTTCTATGGCTGTTCTGACAGCGTAGTTGTAGTTTTCTATGTCGGCTTCCATCCCTGCTTTGGCGGCACGAACGGAGTAGGTCCGCGACATCCCTGAGAATATGGTCCAGGAAAGGGTGGGGGCCACGCTGTAGGTAAAGCTGTCACCTTTGAACAGGTCGCCGGCGTTGTGGGCGGCCGTTCCCACCGATCCGTTGAGGGTCAGCGTAGGGAGGAAATCTTTCTTGGCTATACCTACGGCGGCAGCCGAGGCCGCAAGCTGATATTCGGCCTGAAGTATGTCGGGGCGGCGGCGCAACAGCTCGGCCGGAACGCCGGTGGCTATGATATGGTGGTGATCGGGCATGGGCATAGGCTCGGACAAAAGACCATGCATAACCTCAGGCGACATCCCGGTCAACAAAGCAAGGACGTTGATATAGGCCCTGATTTCTGACTCGAGCACCGGCAGGGTGGCCAGTGTGGAGTTGTAGATGGTCTGGGCCTGCGCCACATCGAGTTTCGACGCCAGTCCGGCCTCATGACGGGCCTTGGCTATGTTGAGCACATGCTGTTGTGATGCGATATGTTCATTGGCGAGCGTCAGTTTGGCCTGGCTCATGCGCAACTGAATGTAGTCCGACGCTACCTCGGAGGCTACACTGACCATCATCCCGGCATACTCTGCCCGCGACACATTGAGCAACTCTTTCTGCTGACGCGATTTGGCTCTGACACGTCCGAAAAGGTCAATCTGCCAGCTCATGTCGACACTGCCTCTGAAATAGCTTCGGTCGGTGGCCCCGGTTGAGGCGCGTGAAACCATGAACCCTGACCCGCGGCTCTTTTCCCATCCGGCGTTCAACCCAATGTTGGGGAAATAACCTGACCGGGCTATGTTGAGGTTCTGACGGGCCACCTCTATGTTGCGCATGGCGATGATGATGTCGCTGTTGCGGGTCTCGCTCTCGGTGATGAGCCGGTTGAGAAGACTGTCGCCGAAAAGGGTCCACCACTTGTCGGCGGTGGGAAGTGGCTGGAAATTCTCGCTGGTGTACATCCACCGGGAGGGTACGCTGTCATGGGGCACCGGCGTGACGGAGTACATCATCTGTACGCCGATCCCCATGAAGAATAGCAGTAGTTGAAACGGTTTGTGCATTGTCGTGTTACTCATTATTGTCCTCTATCTCACTCTTGTCACGCTTGTCTGACCGTGCTGAAAGTGGATATAATTCTATAACGTCGGGTCGGTTTAAAAGGTTTTGTACAAGAATATGATATATGGCCTTATTCTGTCATATCGCTGCTCGGGGTGGATTTATGCTTACCCTCATCAGGCTTGCTGATGTTTCTGTCAAGTGAATCGCGCGTAATCGCCTTTTTGAGTCAGTCTCTATTGGCTGAAGGACGCGTCGGCGATTTGTTAAATTGAGTAAATTTGACTACCTTTGCGATTCTTACTAACCCTTGGTGTGACTGATTCCAGCGCACCCTTACCGCAAAATTGCAATATTCATGAAAAAGATTCTGTCCTTCATCGCATTGCCGGCCTTGTTGGCTGCCTCCATGCAAATCAACGCATCGGGAAAAATCACTATTCTCGACGACGTCTATCAGGTTGACACGGTGTCGCACCTCAAAGCTGGTCCCGGCACCACGACTACACACCTCAAACTGACCGGCCCGAACCTGCTTCAGGTCCATTATCTGACTATTGACAAAACGGCCCCGGGTGTATCAATCCATGCCGTGTGCGGAACCGACAAGGTGGCCGGTTGCGAATGGACAACTGCAATGGCGAAAAGAAAAACCGACGACAAACGGTTGTATTTCGCCGGTACTAACGCCGATTTCTTCGTAACCGCCGGAAATGCCACGAACGGAACATCGAAGGTGGGAACTCCAATTGGTGTGTGCATCGTCGACGGTGAACCCTACACTTCGACTAACGTCAATTGCCAGTTCACTGTCGACCGTGATGGGGTGGCTCATGTGGGCTATCTCAACTTTTTCAACGGAACAGCTACCTTGGGCGATAAGGTGACTCTTTTCAAAGGTATTAACGTGGACTCACCCGACAACGGTATAACGCTCTACACTTCTCGTTTCTGGGGTAGCTCTAACCAGAACATCAAGGCCGGTAACTGCGCCGAAGTGGTGGCGAAACTGGTCGAAGGCGATGAATTCCTCAGCGGTGGAACCTACCGCATGGAGATTCTCTCTGAACCTAACGCAACCGGCGACACTCCCGTTCCCGACGGCCAGTTCGTGATCCACGGACGTGGAACAGCAGTGGAAGGTGGCAACACCGGTGCGCTCGAGTTTGTCAACTCGCTCAAACCGGGCGACGTGGTCACCCTCGACAATGTCGTCATGGCTGATGGCCAGCGCATCTATCCTATGCAGGTGGTTTCGGGTAATGTGAAAAGCGTGGGCAACGGCGTCAACCTCGGTCCGTTTGGGGACATGGCCCTGCACCCCCGCACCGGCATCGGTGTGAGCCAGGACGGCAACAAAATCATCATGATGGTGGTGGAAGGCCGTTACGGTGGTTCGGCCGGCGTCAGAATGCCGCAGCTTTCGGATATTCTCCGCTATGCCGGTGCCTACGAAGGATCGAACCTCGACGGTGGCGGTTCTTCAACACTCTACACCCACGCTTTCGGAATCCGCAATTTCTGCAGCGACGGTAGCGAACGCGCTGTCTCTAACGGCATCTTCGCAACTGTCGACCTCCCCGAGCAAATCGACAACACCATCACTGAAATCCGCTTCGCCGACTGGAGCATGAACGTTCCCCAATATGCCCGCTACACCCCGCAGCTGCTCGGTTACAACAGTCTCGGTCTGCTGGTCGATGAGAACATCACTGACTACACCCTGTCATGCCCCTCTGAACTTGGCCAGATCACCGACGGCAAAACGCTCTTCGCTACCGGCGGCGGCACCCACGCACTGACTGCCGAGGTGAACGGTGTGAAAACCTCTATCCCCGTCACCGTCGACAACAATGTTGAATTCACAACCCGTCTTCCCCAGATTCTGCTCGACAGCCGCGAATACACAATCGAACTGATTGCCACCGACGGCATCAAAACCACCAATGTGGCCCCCGAAGCCCTGTCATGGAGCAGCTCCGATGCCGCCGTGGCAACCGTGACTGACGAAGGTGTCATCAAAGGCATATCAAACGGTCAGGCTACCATCACCGGCGTGGTGGGCGAAAAACAAGTGGAAATCGCCGTGACAGTAGAGATTGCCGACAAACCTTTCATGAACATCATCGAAGGATTGCAGACCGCCGACTGGAAATTCGCCAAGAGCGGATGCTCATCGGCCACTACTTTCACCGCTTCTGAGGCCGGTCTCGACATCGACTACACCATATCTTCTTCTCGCAGCGCTTCGCTGACGCTGACCCCGCTCAAACAGATTCCCGTGTGGAGTATCCCCGGAAGCCTCGAGTTCCATGTAACCCCCACATCGGCCTCAATCAAAGATGCCACAATTAAATTCGTGGCAGCCAACGGAGAGCAGTTCCGAATCTCACTCCCCGAAATTCTCGCCGACAAGGAAACCGTGGCCAATGTGAAAATGAGCGAACTGATCGACGCCGCCGACCTCGTTTACTATCCCGTCAAACTCCTCTCGATTGCCATGACCCTTCAGCCCAAAAACGGCCTGAAAGGAAAAATCAGCATCCCGGCCTTCAACGCTGTCTACGCGGCTGAGGACGGTGTCGACGAAATCATCGACGACACTCTGGCCGATGGCTCCGAATCAGTGGAGTACTACAATCTCCAGG
>JAXJVW010000128.1:0-4670 GCA_036308365.1 Muribaculaceae bacterium | reverse complement strand
TTTACTGAAAGCTGCTACTAACGACTCATAAATCTACCCTTAATCGTGTATTGGATGATAGTTGCGGATTTTAGGATATTTAAAAAGTGAGGAGGTCCCCGTGGCCTCCTCATCTTTTTTTTGTTCTTATATTTTGAACCCAATGGAGCTAAAGAATGTTATAATAATACAAAAACAAAAAAAGTGTATAAAGAACGTCTAACAACTAAAACATTTAAATTATGAACGCCTTAAACTTAAACTTCTGGGGTAAATCAAAAGCATGGTGGGTTGTGCTCATCATCGGTGTCTTATTAGTGCTCGGGGGATTCACATACTGGTTCTGGCCCGCTGCCGGCTATGCCGTAGCGTCACAGCTTTTCGGCTGGCTCCTGATTCTGTTCGGAGTAGTCCAGCTCTGTGTTTCAGCCGGAATCAACCGACCCAAAGGGTGGGGATGGATTCTGGCCGGAGGTGTGATCAACATCTTCATCGGATTCATGCTCGTGCGTAGTGTGGTGCTTTCAGAAATGGTGTTCCCCTACTTCCTCGCTATCCTATTCATTTACTGGGGTATAGCAGCCTTGATAGCTTCGATAAGCGCACGCCGCGAACGCTACTGGTGGCTCCAACTTGTCAACGGAGTGCTTCTGATGCTCATCGGTTTCTTCTTCATTGAAGCGGGCTACATCCAGGATCTGGCCATGGTAAGCTTCCTGACCGCCCTCGCTTTCATCTACTGGGGCTTCACCGTCGGAGCTGTGGCTTACGAAATGCGTCCCGATAAAATCGAAGAATAAAACAGGCAGCCAGGTGCCAATGTCCGACACCTGAAAACGAAACAAAAAAGGGTCAATAAACCGAAAGTTTATTAACTGTCAATGATGGATTCCGCCGAGGTCAATGACTCCGGCGGAATTTGTTTTGAGTATACTCAGGTGGCCTCGTCACATAATAATCGGGTAGGGGCGATGAGGCCCCGCACACCGTCCCGAGCCATCAACCGAGGTGGTCCAGATTTTTTATCAAGAAAAAAACATGTGAAAATTGCGTAATTCACGGAAAATTAGTAACTTTGCAAGCCGATTTTATCCAAAAATCAATGATCGGGAACGTGATGGCAGAGCTTTTGGCCGAGCTAACTGTCTGAACGTGACCATTTTAATTAATTTATTAAACTTTAAGAAGTGGATACTTTAAGTTACAAAACTCTTACCCCCAACGCACAAAGCGTAGAAAAAAAATGGGTTATTGTAGACGCGACTGACCAGGTTCTTGGCCGTCTGTGCTCTAAAGTTGCGAAGATTCTTCGTGGCAAATACAAACCCAGCTATTCTCCCAACGTGGAATGTGGCGATAACGTCATCATCATCAACGCCGACAAAGTTCGTTTGACCGGCAAAAAAATGACTGACCGTGTTTACCTGAGCTACACCGGTTACCCCGGCGGCCAGCGTGAGACTACTCCCGAAGTGCTGATCAAAAAATCATTCAACAAGCACCTCAAACCCGGCGTCAACCCTCTGTTCATCCACGTGATGAAAGGTATGCTGCCCAAAAATCGTCTCGGTCGCAGAATCATTGAAAACATGCATGTTTACAATGGCCCCAACCACCCTCACGAAGCACAGAACCCCGAAGTTATCGACATTAATAAATTGAAATAATCGTAGAGTATGGAAACAGTAAATGCAGTTGGCCGCCGTAAAGCAGCGATCGCCCGCGTAATCGTCAAAGAAGGTAACGGCGTTATCACCATCAACAAACGCCCCCTGGAGGTTTACTTCCCCTCTTCAATTCTTCAATTCATTGTTAAACAGCCCCTTAACACTCTGGAATGCGCTGAAAAATATGACATCAACGTCAACCTCGACGGTGGTGGCTACAAAGGTCAGGCAGAAGCTCTCCGTCTGGCTATCGCTCGCGCACTGGTGAAAATCAATCCCGAGGACAAACATGCTCTTCGCGTTGAAGGCTTCATGACCCGTGACCCCCGTTCTGTTGAACGTAAGAAACCCGGTCAGCCCAAAGCCCGCAAACGCTTCCAGTTCTCAAAACGTTAATATTGCTCTGTGGTGCCGCCTGATTATTGCGGCATAGTCAGAAATATTATACTGTGTTTAGTATCTAAATCTCGGAGATGGACACGTTCCCTACTCCCGAGGTTGAATAATCGGAACGTAAACAAACAAATTAAAAAATGTCAACACCCAATTTTGACCAACTTTTAGAAGCAGGTTGCCATTTCGGTCACCTCAAAAGAAAATGGAATCCTGCAATGGCGCCCTACATCTTCATGGAGCGCAACGGTATCCACATCATTGACCTCTACAAGACTGAGGCTAAGCTCGCTGAAGCTGCCGCAGCCCTGAAGAACATAGCAAAATCAGGCAAAAAAGTGCTCTTTGTTGCCACAAAAAAACAGGCCAAACAAGTTATCGCCGACAAAGCTTCTTCAATCGCTATGCCTTATGTGATTGAACGCTGGCCCGGTGGTATGCTTACCAACTTCCCCACTATCCGCAAGGCTGTCAAAAAAATGACATCTATCGACAAGATGGCTACTGACGGCACTTTCGACAACCTCTCAAAACGCGAGAAACTGCAGATCACCCGTCAGCGCGCTAAACTCGAGAAAACTCTCGGTTCTATCGCTGACCTCAACCGTCTGCCCTCTGCTCTCTTCGTGGTTGACGTTCTCAAAGAACGCATCGCCGTGGCTGAAGCAAACCGCCTCGGTATCCCCGTATTCGCAATTGTCGACACCAACTCTGACCCCAACAGCGTGGACTTCGTGATCCCCGCTAACGATGATGCTTCCAAATCAATTGAAATCATCCTCGACACTGTTTGTGGCGCAATGGCTGAAGGCCTCGAAGAAAGAAAAGCTGAAAAAGCTGACGCTCCCGCCGCTGAAGGAGAAGCTCCCGCAGCTCCCAAACGCGAACGTCGCCGCGTAAGCCGAAAGGCTGAAAACGCTGCTGAGGCTCCCGCTGCTGAGGAACAAGCACCCGCCGCTGAATAATTTCAGCCGCAAAATCATATTTTCGCTCGTTGGCAGCAGTACACGCAATGTACTATTGCCTTCGAGCGTAAATTCAATTTTTACGATTATAACTTAAAACAGATACAATTACTATGGCTGTTACTATTGAAGAAATCAAAAAACTTCGCAATCTCACAAGCGCCGGTCTCTCTGACTGCAAAAACGCACTCATCGAAACTGACGGCGACATGGAAGCCGCTGTGGAAATCCTCCGCAAAAAAGGTCAGGCTGTTGCCGCTAAACGTGAAGACCGCGAAGCTTCTGAAGGCTGCGTGATCGCTAAACACGAAGGTGACTTCGCCGCTATCGTAGCCCTCAAATGCGAAACTGACTTCGTTGCTAAAAACGCCGGTTTCGTTGAACTCACCAACAAAATCATCGACGCTGCCGTGGCTAACCGTGTGCAGAACCTCGAAGACCTCAAGGCTCTCTCAATCAACGGCACAACTGTCGCTGACCTCGTTGTTGAGGAAACTGGCAAAACAGGTGAAAAGTGCGAACTCGGCGCTTACGAATGCCTCACCGCTCCCACTGTAACTTCTTACAACCACTTCGGCAACAAACTCGCCACTATCGTAGCCCTCAACCTTGCCGGTGTTGACGACGCTGTTGCTCGCGACGTCGCTATGCAGGCTGCTGCCATGAACCCCGTGGCTGCTACCCGCGAAATGGTTCCCGCTGCTGTTATCGAAACTGAACGCAACGTGGCCATCGACAAAACTAAAGAAGAACAGATCAAGAAAGCTGTTGAAGCCGCTCTCAAAAAAGCCGGAATCAACCCCAACTTGGTCGACAGCGAAGACCACATCAAATCAAACATCGCTAAAGGATGGCTCACTGAAGAAGAGGCTGAAAAAGCTCGCGTCGTAGCTAAAGAAGCCGCTGAAGCTAAAGCCGCAAACATGCCTGAAGCTATGATTCAGAACATCGCTAACGGTCGCGTGAATAAATTCTACAAAGAATCTGTTCTCGTTGAACAGGAATTTGTTAAGGATTCTTCAATGACTATCTCTCAGTACCTGGCTAAAACTGCCGACGGTCTGACTGTAGTTGACTTCAAACGCGTTAACCTTAACGAAGACTAATCTGTTGAACACAGCGACTACGCTGCTTTCTACAGATTGACATAAACAATTGAGAGCGTGCCCATTAGGGTGCGCTCTCTTTCAATATACATGTGCAGGTACGGTAGTCAGGCGTTTCTTAAGGAGTATACTTTAGTCTGAATCTCGCTCAGATGTTTGAGTCAGTGGATTTGCCAAAGTCTCACGTACCGGCAGATTGACAGGGTGGGGCATGCCTCACATTCCGGATTCAAGGATAGATGACTTTCGGACAAGCTGCCATTTCCGACGCTCGTCATCATGCATTTTCTCACATGCGTAGCTCAGGGTTATATGGGCATGAAAACGAAGCGAGCAACGGTGTGAATGTCGGTCGGCGACGAAATGCGCTGATGTTCAGTGGATTTTGAGGGGTTGGAGGTGGTCGGTCGGGAAAAACGAAACGTGCAAAAACTTGAATTTGCTTTAATCCGGGTTGAATTTTTGAGCCTGTCCGTTTAATCGGTGTTTAACCGAGCTTTAATCGGACTTTAATTGGCTTTAATAACGTGCGGCTGCATGGCTGGTTTTCGCCGGCTGTG
>JAXJVW010000127.1:0-6882 GCA_036308365.1 Muribaculaceae bacterium | reverse complement strand
GGGGTGATGTGTGCTCTTTGGATTAGAAGAAGTTAAATGGAGTGTGAAAAAGAGGTGAACAACCTGGAGCGCAGGCGTTCACCTCGTTATGGGGTTGAGTGTGCAACCATTTGGTTGACACTATGTTATGTGTTTTTTGTCAGTCGCCCATTGTGCGTAACAATTCATCGTTGTCGGCGGTGCGTTCCATACGTTCCTTGATGAATTCCATGGCTTCGATAGAGTTTCTGTCGGAGAGGAAACGGCGAAGAATCCACATGCGGTTGAGTGTTTCATCCTGGAGCAGGAGGTCGTCGCGACGGGTGCTTGACGCCATGATGTCGACAGCCGGGAAAATACGCTTGTTCGAGAGCTTGCGGTCGAGCTGCAGTTCCATGTTGCCCGTACCCTTGAATTCCTCGAAAATGACTTCGTCCATTTTTGAACTTGTTTCAGTGAGGGCAGTGGCGATGATGGTCAGCGAGCCACCGTTTTCGATGTTTCGGGCTGCGCCGAAGAACCGTTTAGGTTTTTGAAGGGCGTTGGCGTCGACACCACCTGACAGTATTTTTCCTGAGGCCGGAGAAACAGTGTTGTAGGCTCTGGCAAGACGAGTTATAGAGTCGAGAAGAATCACCACGTCGTGACCGCACTCAACCATTCGTTTAGCTTTTTCGAGGACAATTCCGGCGATTTTCACATGGCGTTCGGCCGGTTCGTCGAATGTGGATGCGATGACCTCGGCGTTTACGCTTCTCATCATGTCGGTTACCTCTTCAGGACGTTCGTCGATGAGGAGAATCATGATGTAGGTTTCGGGATGGTTCTCTGCGATTGCGTTTGCTATATCTTTGAGCAACAGTGTTTTACCTGTTTTGGGAGGAGCGACAATCAGACCGCGCTGACCTTTGCCGATAGGTGAGAACATGTCGACAACACGTGTTGACAGGTTGGAGGTTTTTCCTCCGCAGAGGTTGAATTTCTCGTCGGGGAACAGTGGGGTGAGATGCTCGAACGGCACACGGTCGCGGATAAAGTCGGGTCGACGTCCGTTGACACTTACCACGTTGCACAGCGGGAAGTACTTTTCGCCTTCCATGGGGGGGCGGATGGTGCATTCTACCACATCGCCAGGCTTGAGGCCCCAATTCTTTATCTGAGGCTGAGTGACATAGACATCATCGGGAGATGCGAGATAGTTGTAGTCGCTTGAGCGGAGGAAGCCGAACCCTTCAGGCATGATTTCCAGAACACCTTGAGCCTGAATGAGATTGTCGAAATTGTAGACAGGCTGAGGCTGACGGTCGCGGTTCTTTTTGTTTTTCTTACCCTGCTGTGGTTGCGGCGGGGTTTGAGTAGTTTTGTTAGGTTCGGCCAGCTGAATGGTTTGCGGCACAGGAGGAAGGGGAGCCTGAACGGCTTGTTTCGGAGAATTGTCAGACTGAGTGTTGTCGTTGTTTCCGGCTTTGTCACGCTGTCCGCGAGGGGTGAAAATGCGACCCTGGCTACGGGGAAAGAACGAACCGAACTCTCCATCTTTTTTCGGACGGAAGTCACGTTGAACAGACTCAACGGCTTGTTCCGATGAGTTTTCGTTGGTTGCGTTCTGTTTATTCTCGTTGGCTGCAGGTTGCTGTGACTCAGGCGCTTCGTTCTCCTTTGCCGGTTCATTATCGTCTGTCGTCTTGACGTTCTCGGCTATGGCAGCAGTGTCGGGTTTCTTCTGCTGTTCGGCTTTCTTTTTGTTCTTTGTTTTTTTTGCCGGACGTTCATCCTTGGCTGCGGGTGCCGCTTCATTCTCGGGTTCTGCGGTGTTGTCCGAAGCAGGTTGGGTCACTTCGGCGGTAGCCTCGGGTTGCGGTTCGGCAGAAGATGCCTGTTCAGATTTTTTCGGACGACCGGCCTTCTTCTTTGCTGGTTTTTCCTTCGGTTGCTCCTTTGCGTCAGGAGTGTCGGAGGCTTTATCCTCAGAGGCGATTTTCTTAGCCTTCGGAGTTTTCTCTTTAGATTGTTTTTTCTGTTTACGGTCGGGACTTGCGGCGTGTACTTCGGCCTGCTTGTCGAGTATGTCGTAAATCAGTTCCTGTTTTTTAGAGGGATCGGGATTTTTTAAACCCATGTTTTCTGCCACAGCTTTCAATTGTTCATCGGGCATAGCAGTTAACTCGTCAATATTGTACATATTAATGTATTGATGTTATTTCGTTGATGTGAGGGGTGGAGGAGCGGGGGAAAGTGGGCTTTGATGTAATGAAAACGCCGTAGAATCCCCCATGTTTCAAGCGTGAGGGCGTTTCACGAAAGTATAGCCGTTGAAACACCTTCTAAAATAATTGAAATAATAAGGTAAATGGAGATTGTATTTACAATATTCGCTTAAATACACTGCGAAGTTACAATTAAATTGTCAAAGTCACAAGTATATTAGACAAATATTTTAAAAAAATGTGTATAACAGCATTTTATTCCTATTCATCAATATATACAATCTGGAGCGGGGGATTGTTCATTTTCAAAAAAAATGCAAGAGCATATCAGGCTGGCCGCCGTGATATGCTCTTGACAATTTTGGGATCAGTTGCGCTATTATTCAGCGATGTCAACCGCGTAGTAAACCTTTTTGCCTGTGGGATATACGCCAACGATGAACATCACCTTGTCATATTCCGGACCGCTGGCGAGGATGGCTTTGTAGATTTTCTCCACGTCGTCGGCGGATGTTATTTTACCGTTGTTTATGTCGGTGATAATCAGTCCTTCACGTATGCCGGCGTCCTTGAACAGACCATCTTTCAGGCCAACCACCTGAACGCCGTTGCTCAATTCGAGCTGACGGAGTGTTTCCTTGGATACATTTTTGAAAGCACAACCCAGGGAGAGCAGGTCGGCCTGACGGGTAATGTCGGTGCTGCCTTTGGTGTTTCGGAAAGTCACATTCGTGGTGTGGGGCTTGTTGTCGCGGTAGAATTTTATCTCCACCTTGTCGCCCGGGCGATGTTTGGCGATTTCCTCCTGGAGATTAGCGGTGTTCTCGGTTGGATTGCCACCGATGCTGACGATTACGTCGCCCTCGCGGAGGCCAGCCTCATATGCGGCGGAACGGTCCTCCACGCTTCCTACATATATACCCTGGGTGACGGCGGTTATGTTCTTCTCCTGGGCCAGCCGCGGGGTGAGTTCCGTGAAGCCTATTCCGAGGACGGCGCGCTGAACGGTTCCGTATTGTTTAAGATCGGTTACGATCTTTTTAACGATGGATGTTGGAATGGCGAAAGAATATCCTGCGAAAGAGCCGGTTTGGGAGTAGATGGCGGTGTTGATGCCCACCAGTTCGCCGTTGAGATTGACCAAAGCGCCTCCTGAGTTGCCTGGATTCACGGCGGCGTCAGTTTGGATGAACGACTCAACTCCCGTGGGGACCGATTGGGTTATCGAGGCGATGTTTCGGGCTTTCGCGCTGACGATTCCCTTGGTGACAGTAGAAGTGAAACCGAAGGGGTTGCCCACAGCCAGGACCCATTCTCCCACTTTGAGTGATTCGGAGTCGCCCATTGGAATTACATGGAGGTTTTCGCTGTCGATTTTAATCAGAGCCAGGTCAGTTGTTGGGTCCGTGCCGATTACCGTAGCGTTGAATGTTCGGTTGTCATTGAGGGATACTTCGAGTTTGTCGGCACCGTCGACAACGTGGTTGTTAGTCACGATGTAGCCGTCGGCGCTGAGAATGACGCCAGAGCCAAGGCCGGTTTGCCGAGGTTGATCCTGACGTGGTTGCTGCCGAGGTTGCTGGCGAGGGGATCCGAAGAAATATTCGAAGAACGGGTCGATGAATTGCGGAGAGTTTTGATATGCTATGTTTCTCGGTGTGGCATAACTTTTTATGCTGACGACACCGTTGACCGTGCTTTCTGCGGCAGATACAAAGTCAGGTGCGGACTCTTCAGGAGAAAGTGCGACATTGATTCGCTGTCCTGCGGAACTGTTAACTAACCATGACTCCGAATCAGTGCGATAATTTCCGCTTAAGGCGTAAACGGTTGCCACAGAGCTACATAGCGCTACGGTGGCGGCAAGCAGTGATGTTTTTAAAGTGATGTTCATGATTGATATTTGTTAAAATTAAGAATTGATTAAGTTAATTATTAACTATTATACGGCAAAATTATTTGTTTATTATGATCCATCCAAATGGTTTAAACTAATTTAACCGGTAAACAAATTTATTTTATTTCCATTCACAAACGTAAAAATTATAGAAATTATTTCAAAATGTATGAAATATTATTTATATTTGCAGGATAAAATAACTTATCTAATATGTACTACATTGTTTACAACGGTCAGAAGTATGGACCAATGCCGGCATGTGAGCTGGTGAAATATGGATTGAACCCTAATTCAGAGGTTTGGGCCGAGGGAATGCCCAATTGGGTAAAAGCATTTGAGGTTGCGGAGTTACGTCCTTATCTGTCACAGCCTATGGGAGCTCCGCAGCAGCCTGTCAATTCAGGATATACCAACTATAATAATTACAATGCGGGTTATAATAATTACAACACGGGCTATCAGGCTGAACCTGTCAGCAAAGAGGCCGGAGAGAAGAAGATTATCTTCGCCATACTTGCATTTTTGTTTGGTTATTTAGGTATACAGTATTTTTACATCGGCAAGGTCACCGGTGGTATCATTTGTTTGGTGCTGAGCCTTGTCACATGTGGTGCATTTGATTTGCTGATATTCATTCAGGCTATTATGGTGCTTGTTATGAACGATAAGGATTTCGACCGGAAATTCCTGAAGTCAAATTCAACCATGCCTTTGTTCTGATAAATACATAGAACGAATAAAATCGGGGGTCTGCCAGAAGAAATGGTGGACCTCTTTTTTATTTCCGGTGTGGTGTGTTTTGTTCAGCTGAGGTGGAGTGGATGGGCTGGGGAATATGCCTTAAGACATGTTTGCGCGCTGTGATATGCGAGCCGTTGTTTTGCAGTTGCAAGGGAAGGTAGGTCAAAAAGGTAAAGAAAAAGGGTGTGTCATAAAATAGAATTGACACACCCTTTGAATTACGTTCGGGACTGATTGTTAATCTTCAGTACCACGGGTTTTGGCTTTCGATTTATTTTTGGAAGAAGATGAGTCGAGGTCACGTTCTTCCTTGAGGTCCACTTCGTTTTTGGTTTCATCGATCACTCGGTATTGCAGATATGCCAGTGATTGGTCGGGCAATATTCGGAAACCGCCACCTATGGCGAATTTCCAGCGCGTAGCGAGAGAAATAAGGCCTTTTTTCAAGTAAGCATCGACAAAAGGATGGACGTAAACTATGAAATTTTTCATTTTCAGGGAGTTCACCATGTATTCGATTTTTTCCTTCAGGGTGTCGGTGAAAAGTAGAGATGGTTGCACTTCGCCCTTTCCGAAGCATGATGGACAGGTTTCGGATGTTACGATGTCGAGCGCAGGCCGTACGCGTTGCCGTGTTATTTGCATAAGACCGAATTTGCTCAGGGGGAGGATGTTGTGGCGTGCCCTGTCGTTGGCCATAATTTCCCTCATGTGGTCATAGAGGGTTTGACGGTGCTCGGCTTTATTCATGTCGATGAAGTCGATGACGATTATTCCTCCCATGTCGCGTAGACGCAATTGGCGTGCGATTTCGTCGGCTGCTCTGAGGTTGACTTCGAGTGCGTTGCTTTCCTGGTCGTTGGTGGCTTTGGCCCTGTTTCCGGAGTTTACGTCAATGACATGAAGTGCTTCGGTGTGTTCGATGATGATATAAGAACCGGATTTGAATGATACGGTTTTACCGAACGAGGATTTTATTTGCTTAGTTATGTTGAACTTGTCAAATATAGGTTGGTCGCCGGAGTAGAGGCTGACAATTTCCTTGCGTTCGGGGGCTATGAGAGAGACGTATTTGTCGATCTGATCTTTAATATCGGGGTCATTGACATGAATATCTTCGAAAGACGGGCTGAAGATGTCGCGAAGGACACCGACGATTCGGCTTTCTTCTTCGAAGATCAATGAAGGGACGGGTGCCTTTTGTGCTTTTGCAATGGTGGTTTCCCAACAATTGATGAGTGTTTTCATTTCGTTGTTGAGTTCGGCCACACGTTTTCCTTCGGCGGAGGTTCTGATGATGACACCGAAGTTTTTTGGACGGATAGAATCGATCAGTTGTCGGAGGCGTCGTTTCTCCTCGGTAGATTTGATTTTGGTTGAGATTGAGATTTTGTCGCAGAAAGGGATCAGCACCAGATAGCGTCCGGTGAAAGATATTTCGGTTGTCAATCTCGGACCTTTGGAAGAAATCGGTTCTTTAACAATCTGAACAAGTAGTTCTTGTCCGGGTGAGATTTGGTCGGCAATAGTTCCGTGTTTGTCTATTTCGGGGAGCAGTGCCAGTTTGGAGAGTTGTGGAATTTTCTTTTTGTCAGCGAGCAGTTCTTTGACAAAAGCTGAGTAAGAAGCAAATCGAGAGCCAAGATCCAGGTAGTGAAGGAACGCATCCTTTTCGTAGCCCACGTTAACGAAGGCGGCATTCAATCCGGGCATAAGTTTTTTCACTTTAGCGAGGTAGATGTCACCGACAGCGTAGGCCAGGTTTCGCGATTCTTTTTGAAGCGAAACGAGTCGTGAGTCCTCTAACAGAGCGATAGAGACCTCATTTTTCTGTACGTCGACAATAAGTTCACTTCTCATGATGGATTTTGGGTAAAATTAAAAAAAATAAAACGCGAAGAACAAACTTTGAGCGGAATGCTAAACGCAAATCCGCGTCAGAAGTTTGTCCTTGTATAGCGATAAGCGTCAGTTTAGAAATTATTTTTTCTTGTGACGGTTTTTGCGCAAACGTTTTTTACGTTTGTGAGTAGCCATTTTGTGGCCTTTTCTTTT
>JAXJVW010000126.1:0-8982 GCA_036308365.1 Muribaculaceae bacterium | reverse complement strand
TCTCTCGGGTGCTTTTTGACTTTCGTTTCGGTTACGTGGCTACGGCCACGCGCCCTCAACTCAAATCAAAAATCCCTCCGAGATATGCGACCTCAGCGTTAACATTTATCATGGGACAGGCTCTTAAACAGTTTCTCAGAAATAAAAAAAAGGAGCCTATAATTTGCATTATCATTAATTTAATGTAATTTTGTAATTTAGAATAAATTTACGTGGTGCGTAGCCATTTATGACACCAGACACCATACCCTTAACCAATAACAGTTCTCAACAATGCTGAAAAAATTCTTCACCGTCTTCATGGGTTCGCTTGCGGCAATATGGATTTCCGTAGGTTTGATGTTCATGTTGTTTTTCGTTTTCATAGGAGTAATCGCCGCGATGGGCGACCAGGAAGCCAAGATCGAAATCCAGAAACATTCCATACTTCACGTGTGTCTCGACGGTGAGATTGTTGAGCGCCCCGTTGCGGCCAACATCTGGGACGAGGTTTACGGCACAGGAAACTCAACCATTGCGCTCAACGAAATCGTTGGGGCCATACGCAATGCGGCTGACGACAGCAAAATCGACTGCATATTCCTCGATCTCCAGGGAGCGACTGGTGGAATATCAACCTTGACCGACATCCACGACGCTCTGACAGATTTCAAGCAATCAGGAAAAAAAATCATAGCCTATGGCGACAGCTACTCGCAGGGTGACTACTTTCTGGCCGCACTCGCCGATGAGATCTACGTCAACCCCGTAGGTTCGATCGACATCCACGGACTCAGCAGCCAGGGTATGTTCTTCAAGGGTGCGCTCGACAAGTTGGGTGTGAAGATGCAGATTGTCAAAGTGGGCACTTACAAAAGTGCCGTCGAGCCTTACATACTCACAGAGATGAGTGAGGCCAACCGTGAGCAGACATCGCTGTTTCTCAACAACATATGGAGCGTGGTCAGCGGCAGTATCGCTTCGGCGCGCGACACTGACCGTGCCGCCGTCAACCAATGGGCCGACTCACTGATTATGTGCGCCGACCCGGCGTTCTACGTCAAGAACAACATTGCCACCTCACTGGAATATCGCTTCGCCGTGGAGGAGAAACTCCGCGAGCTGACCGGATGCGACAGCGACGAGCGCCTCAATCTGGTGACACCCGCCCAGTATTGCGCCAACACCACATTGGCCCATGAGAAAAGCAACGACAACCAAATCGCCGTTCTCTACGCCGTTGGCGAAATCAGCGACTCCGGCAAAGATGGCATAGTAGGTCCGAAAATGGTTGCCGAGATTGAAAAACTGATCAAGGACGAGGATAACGCCGGACTCATTCTCCGCGTGAACTCACCCGGCGGCAGCGCCTTCGCCTCCGAACAGATTTGGGAAGCCCTCCAGCGCTACAAAGCCACGGGCCGGCCGTTCTACGTTTCAATGAGCGACTACGCCGCATCAGGCGGTTACTACATTTCATGTTCGGCCGACCGCATATTCGCCCAACCCACCACCATCACAGGCTCAATCGGCATTTTCGGCATGATTCCATGTGCCCAGAAACTGCTCAACGACCACCTTGGGGTGACCACCTCAACCGTGCAGACCAACCCCAACGCCACCATGTCGTTGTTCACTCCGCTGAACCCCACCCAGATGGCCAAACTTCAGCAAAACGTCAACCGTGGCTATGAGACCTTCGTTGGCCGTTGCGCCGAAGGCCGCGGGATGTCGGTCGATGAAATCAAGTCTATCGCCGAAGGTCGTGTGTGGGACGGAGTCGTGGCCAAAGAGATTGGCCTTGTCGACGAACTCGGCAACCTCAACGACGCCATCGAGGCGATGGCCGACGAACTCGATTTCGAAAAATATCAGGTTATAAGCTATCCGAAACTGAAGCTCTCATTCTGGGACCAGATGGAAGAGCTGCAGAGCCAGGGTGTCATACGCTGCATGGTTCCCAATGAGATGACCGAGGAATACCGCATGTATCAGCAGGTTAAATCGCTCACCGAAAAGCCCGTCATTCAGGCGCGCATGGACTACATCACCGTAGAATAACCTGAGAGTCACCACCATAGCGCCACCACAAAACAAGATTACGCAACCCTTTTACCCCCCCCATGGACTTTGGCTCGTAACAAACTGCTCGCAAGGACCATCCTCTACCCCCTGTCGCTGATTTACGGCGCCGGGGTGACCGCCCGCAATCTCATGTTCAAATGGGGATTGCTCAAACGGCGCACGTTCAAAGTGCCGGTCATAGTGGTGGGTAACATCTCGGTTGGCGGCACCGGCAAAACGCCGCACACCGAGTACATAATCAGCCTGCTCAAACTGACGCACCACGTTGGAGTGCTGAGCCGTGGCTACGGGCGCAACACCCGCGGATTCATACAGCTGACCCGCAACTCCACCCCCAACGATGTTGGCGACGAACCCTATCAGATGTATCGCAAATATGGCGACGGAGCCATGTTCGCCGTGTGCGAGAACCGTGTGGAAGGAATCGAGGAGATGCTCCGTCTGGACCCCGACATCGATGTCATCATCCTCGACGATGCCTACCAGCACCGCTACGTCAAGCCGTCGATGTCGATTGTGCTGACCGAATTCAACCGTCCGTTCTTCCTTGACCACCTGCTCCCCTACGGACGACTGCGCGAGCCGGCGCGCGCGATTGAGAACGCCGATGTGGTTATCGTCACCAAGTGTCCCGAGCAGCTCAAACCACTCGAGCTGAGGATATTCAAAACCAACCTCAAGCTGTTTCCCTACCAGAAGCTGTTCTTCTCACGGTTCGTGTATCGTCAGCCCCTGCCCCTTTTCCCCGACGAGACCAGCTACATACCGACCCTTGACTACCTTAGCCCCGACGACGCCATATTGTCAATCTCCGGCATAGCCAACCCACGCCCGTTCGTGATGTATCTGCGCCAGTTCAAGGCCAAGGTAAAGGTGAAGATATTCCCTGACCACCACAACTTCACCAAGAAAGACCTCAAGGTGATCGAAGAACGTTTCAACGCCATGCAGGGAGCCAACAAACTGATTATCACCACCGAGAAAGACGCCGTGCGGCTCATCAACAACCCCTACTTCCCTCCGCAGCTCCGGAAATATATCTACTATCTGCCCATAGCGGTTAAAATATCCCCGATGGCCGAGGGCACCTTCGACGAACTGCTTCTGAAAAACATCCCCCGGAAGAAACAAAAAACAATCTGACCGTCAATTACGTTTAACTATTTAACCAAACATAACTAATAAAAACCATGTTACAACAGATAAAACAAACTGCGGACTTCCTGATGGACCGCGTTGAAGGCAAGATGCCTGAGATAGCGATCATCCTCGGCACCGGCTTAGGTCCGGTTGTCGACCACATAGAAAACAAACAGTTCATCCCCTACTCTGAAATACCCAACTTCCCCATCTCAACCGTGGAAGGACACTCCGGAAACCTCATTTTCGGAACCATGGGAGGAAAACGCGTGATGGCCATGCAGGGCCGTTTCCACTACTATGAAGGCTACGACATGAAACAGGTGACCTTCCCCGTCAGAGTGATGCGCGCGCTCGGAGTGAAGACACTCTTCGTTTCAAACGCCGCCGGCGGCATGAACAAATCATTCAAAGTGGGCGACGTGATGATCATCACTGACCACATCAACCTTTTCCCCGAAAATCCCCTCCGCGGCCACAACTACAACGAGCTTGGCGACCGTTTCCCCGCCATGACCGAGCCCTACAACAAAAAATATATCGCGCTGGCCGATGAGATAGCCAAAGAAAAAGGTCTGCATCTGGTTCATGGTGTGTATGTAGGCACCACCGGTCCGACCTTCGAGACTCCGGCCGAATATGAATACTTCCGCATCATCGGTGGCGACGCCGTCGGCATGTCGACCGTTCCTGAAGTCATCGTTGCCAAACATGGCGGCATGGATGTGTTCGGACTGTCAGTCATCACCGACCTTGGCGGCAAAGATATAACCGACGTGCCCTCACACGAAGAGGTGCAGCAGGCCGCCATCAAGGCCCAGCCCACCACCGTGGCAATCATCAAAGAGATGGTGGCCCGCGTTTGATGACACCGTCGACGTGAAAAATGTCGGGAGATCCGGAAGCGACAAGCTCCGGCCCGCGACATCTGACCAAACGAAACTACCGAACTCATCTGACCAACGTCGCTGACAGGCTCAGATGAGTTCATTCATCTCTAACACACAATAAACATGGACGAACAGCAACTCACAGAAATATCCAGTCTGGGCGAATTCGGCCTGATCGACCGCGTGACCTCCGACCTCAAAAACGTCAATGAATCAACCATATTAGGTGTGGGCGACGACTGCGCCATAATCCGCCACGACAAAACCGACACCTTGGTCAGCACCGACCTTCTGCTCGAAGGGGTGCACTTCGACCTCACCTACATGCCGCTGAAGCATCTGGGCTACAAGGCCGTGGTGGTCAATCTCTCCGACATCTACGCCATGAACGGCACACCCCGTCAGATCACGGTGTCGCTCGGCATTTCGAAGCGTTTCGCCGTGGAACATATCGACGCCCTCTACGCCGGCATACGTCTGGCCTGCGAAGTCTACGGTGTTGACCTCGTAGGTGGCGACACAACGGCATCGCGCCAGGGCCTGGTGATCAGCATCACCGCCATCGGCGACGCCCCGGCCGACATGATAGCCCGGCGCGACGGCGCCCGTGACACCGACCTGATCTGCGTCAGCGGCGACTTAGGCGCGGCCTACATGGGGTTGCAGCTGCTCGAACGTGAGAAAACAGCGTCGGCCGGACAGAAAGATTTCCAGCCCGACTTCGCCGGCAAAGAATATCTGGTTGAACGCCAGCTCAAACCTGAAGCCCGCCGCGACATTGTCAGCGAACTGCGCGAGGCCGACATCAAACCCACATCGATGATCGACATCTCCGACGGACTGTCGTCAGAACTGCTCCACATATGCCACCGCAGCCACACCGGTTGCCGTGTCTACGAGGACCGTATCCCCATAGACTATCAAACCGCCGTCATGGCCGAGGAGTTAGGGATGAACCTGGTGACAGCCGCCCTGAACGGAGGCGAGGACTACGAACTGCTGTTCACCGTGCCCCTCCACATGCATGAGGCAGTGCGGAAACTTCCCGGAATCAAGGTCATAGGCCACATCACACGCGAAGACCTGGGATGCGCCCTGATCACCCGCGACGGTGCCGAAATACCCCTCAAAGCCCAGGGATTCAACCACATGCAGTGACCCCACACGCCCACTCATCCGGCTCCACTGCGACACAGTCCCGGAGCCGGCCGAGCCACGGGCAGGCATGCATCGGCATCCCCGCATAATGCGTCAGGCGATGCCGCGGCATAAAAAATCGGAACAGATTTATCAACAATTTCTTTTTTTTGTGTAACTTTGCAGAGTCAAAAAATAGAACAAAGAACATAAAATGTTAAATCGTACATTAATAAGACTGAAAGCAGTTCAAATGCTGTATGCTTACTTGCTGACCCGCAGCGAGTTCCGTTTATTGCCGCAACCTGAAAAAATGACCCGCGACAATAAAGTCGCCTATGCGCTCTATCTGGACATGATGCTCATGATTCTGCAACTGTCAGGATTCTCCGTACATGCCAACCGTCGCGACCCGCTCCACGGGCTTATCCTCAACCGCAACCTCAACGGCACGAAAATGGCCAAATCACTGGCGGCCGACGATGACATCCGCAGCATCATCAACGTTGGAAACACAACCATCTCTCTATTTGACGACACAATCCCCTCACTTTATAAAAAAATCTGCGACTCGGAGTATCTCAAGGAGTACGCCAAGATTAAATCACCCGAAATCACCGACACCATCCGTCTGTGGGTGACCATCGTAAGGACAATCTTCGCCAAGGACCCCTCGTTTATCGCCGCAGCGCGTAAACTCGAGGATTTCACCCAGGCCGGGTTCGAGCGCGCCATAAACATGGTTGCCGAAACGCTCAACAACTACTCCGACTCGAAAGCATCGCTGATCAACGCCCGCAACTCGCTCGACACTTCGCTGGCCAAAGCCTACGAGCTCTATTTCGACATCTTCGCCCTGATGGTCGAGCTGACCCATGAACAGGAACGCCGCCTTCAGGCTGCCAAGGAGAAATATCTGCCCACAGCCGAGGACCTCAACCCCAACATGCGGTTTGTCAACAACAAGTTTATCCAGGCGCTGCTCGACAACGAAACCTTCGCCAAATTCATCGAGAAAGACCCGGTGAACTGGAACGGCGATCTGTTCCTTATCCGCGACCTGCTCGACAAAATCACAGCCTCGGAAATCTACCGCGACTACATGGAGCGCCCCGAGGAACCTGACTTCGCCGCCGACTGCGAGCTGTGGCGCCAGATTCTGAAGGCCATCATAGTTCCGAGCGACGCCCTTTCCGACTCCATGGAGGAACGGTCAGTGTTCTGGAACGATGACCTCGACATCATGTCGACCTTCGTCAGCAAAACCATCCGTCAGTGGGCCGTGGCCGGAAACGACAGCCCCGGATTCCTCCCCATGTACAAGGACGACGAGGACGCCAACTTCGGCAAACAGCTCTTCACCGACACTGTCAACAACCGCGAGCTCTACCGCTCATATCTCGACAAATACATCAACACCACACAGTGGGACCCCGAACGACTGGCCTACATGGACATCGTGCTGGTGTCGGCGATCATCTCCGAGCTGCTCACCTTCCCCCAGATCCCCGTGCCGGTGACCCTCAACGAATACCTCGACATGGCTCACCGCTACTCCACACCCAAGAGCAGCCAGTTCATCAACGGCATCATTGCCAATGTCATCAAGGAACTGCGCGAAGAGGGCAAACTAATGAAATAAACCTAACAATTTAACCCCCAGAATTTAATTATGACAAACTTACTTAACATCCTCCTGTTGGCTCAGACCCCGGCACCCGTGGCCCAGAGCGTTGAAGAAGCAACCGCAACCGCTGAAGGCGGCTCAATGTTCGCCGGCATGGAAGGAATTCTGCTTATCGTGGCCATGATCGCCATCTTCTACTTCATGATGATCCGTCCGCAGCAGAAACAGCAGAAAAAACTCCAGGCCATGCGCGACTCACTCAAAGCTGGTGACAAAGTGGTGACCGCCGGAGGAATTTTCGGAAAAATCTCCGAAGTTAACAACGACTACGTCATCGTGTCAATTGCCGACGGCGTGAAAATCCGCGTGCTCAAAACCGCCGTTACCCCCGAACAGGAAGATAACGCGAAGAAATAACAACCGGACACAAAGGTTGACGACAGAGTCCATGGATGAAACCGTTCATCCCGGCCCGTTCGTCAACCTTTCCTTTCCACGCAATCCTCAAACCAACAACCAGCAAACCTCAGCAGACCCCCACACACACTCTACAAACATAGCGACATGCGGCTCAGCAAGGAGAGAATATTAGCTCATATCAAACCGTTAATCGATGAGATACGTGGCAGAAACGTCGGCTCGTTCATGATTTTTCTGCTTATATCATGTCTGTTCTGGGTGCTGATGGCCCTGAACGACGACATTCAGCGCGACTTCGAGATTCCGGTGAAACTGGAAAATGTTCCGGCCGACGTCACCCTGCTCACCTCCGAGCCCTCATCGATCAACCTGACAATCAAGGACAAAGGGTCGGCACTCATTCGCTACAGCGTGGGCAACACCCCCCAGCTGACATTCAATTTCGAGGATATCGCCGTTGACAACAACCGGCTGGTCATAACACGTCAGAAAGCCAACAACGCCATACGCAACATTTTCGGGCAAGCGCAGGTGATGGCTCTCAACCCCGACTCACTTTCAGTGCCGTTCACACGTCTGCCACCAAAAACGGTCCGTGTGAAGCTCAACTGCGAGGATGTTTCAGCCGCACCACAGTTCACCATTTCGGGTAAGCCCACGTTCACCCCCGACACCGTCAGACTCTACAGCGCGCGCCCCATAAAACAGCTGCGAGCCATCACCACCGAGCCTGTCGTCGCCACCAACCTCAAGGACACCACCACGGTGACCGTCAGGCTGATAACTCCCGAGGGCACACGTGCCATACCCCCCGTCGTGACCGTGACAATTCCGGTGGAACCCCTCATTCTGACCACACGCACCCTCCCCATAATCACCGTGAACGTGCCCCAATCGAAGCATCTGGTGCTGTTCCCCCCTGAAGGGAAAGTCAACTATCTGATTCCGATGAGTGTCTACAACTCCGGCGACAAAACATCGTTCAACATCATCGCCGACTTCGCCCGACGCAATCCCGCCACCGGACGCATGCCCCTGTCGCTCCCCGCATTGCCAAAGAACTACCAGAATCCCACACTTCTGACCGACAGCGTCGAATACCTTATTGACCAACACTGATGAACGCCACCCTCATAGCCATCACCGGAGGCATCGGAGCCGGAAAATCCGTAGTGTGCAAAATGCTCGCCGCCCTCGGCTACCCCGTCTACGACTGCGACTCCCAGGCCAAAGCGATCATGGACAAATCCCCTGAAATCAAGCAACGGATAGCCGCCGAAATCGCCGCCGAAGCGATAGCCGGCGACACCATCCGCCGCGACATCCTCGCCTCTGTGGTGTTCAACAACCCCGCCAAACTGCAGGTGTTGAACGAGATTGTTCATGACCACGTCAGGAAACACCTCGGCCTTATGGCCACTCAAACTCCCCACGCCGTGCTCTTTGTTGAGACAGCCATCCTCTACGAGAGCCACCTCGATGAGATGGTCAGCCAGGTGTGGGATGTGACAGCCCCAGAAGCCACACGCATCAGCCGCATCGTTGCCCGCAACGGCTGCACCCCCCGACAAGCCCTGGAACGGATCAACGCCCAGAACCTCAACCCCGGACGACCCCACCCCGCCATCCACCGGATCACCAACGACGACGTGACCCCGCTGCTCCCGCAGGTGCTCCGTCAGCTCAAACTCAACTCACTGTAAC
>JAXJVW010000125.1:0-4394 GCA_036308365.1 Muribaculaceae bacterium | reverse complement strand
ATGCACCAGGACATCGTCGATGGTGTAGCCGTCTTTGCCTATTTCAACAGCTTTGAGGAGGAAGCCGTCGCGAACGAGACCTTTGTTTTTTTCTTTTCCGAAGATCATTTTTTCGCCATGCACGAGGTGGATTGTGCGGTCGGCGCGTGTTTCGCGGTCGGTGATGAAGTTGTGGATTCCGTTGTTGAAAATCACGCAGTTGGTGAGCATTTCAACCACTGACGCACCTTTGTGAAGGGCAGCGGCGGCGAGTACTTCCTGTGAGATTGCGAGTTCCACATCGATTGAACGCGCGAAGAAGTTTCCACGAGCGCCGAACACGAGTTCAGCGGGGATGAACGGGTCCTCGGTTGTTCCGTAGGGAGAAGATTTAGAAACGAAACCACGGTCAGATGTAGGAGAGTACTGACCTTTTGTGAGGCCGTAGATTTTGTTGTTGAACAGGATGATGTTCAGGTCGATGTTACGACGGACGGCGTGGATGAAGTGGTTACCACCGATGGCGAGTCCGTCGCCGTCGCCTGAGATTTGCCAAACGGTCATTTCAGGGTTTGCCACTTTGAAACCGGTAGCGATGGCGGCGGCACGGCCGTGGATTGTGTGGAAGCCGTAGGTGTTCATGTAGTAAGGGAGACGTGAAGAACATCCGATACCTGAGATAACGGCAGTTTTGTGAGGTGCCACACCTATGTTGGCCATAGCTTTATGGAGTGAGTTGAGCACTGCGTGGTCACCGCATCCGGGACACCAGCGTACGGATTGGTCGCTTTTGTAGTTAGCAGCGGTAAAAGTTGTCTG
Organism: Muribaculaceae bacterium; assembly: GCA_036308365.1. GTDB lineage: Bacteria > Bacteroidota > Bacteroidia > Bacteroidales > Muribaculaceae > CAJUPY01. The sequence continues at coordinate 3,596 of JAXJVW010000125.1, read as the reverse complement.
TTCCATGGTTATTTGCCCTCCATGATGTTAGTTACCTGGTCAACGATTTCAGAAACGAGGAATGGCTGACCTTGTATTTTGTTGATGCGATGAATTTCTGTTTTGGGGAATTTGGCCTGCAGGTAGTCGGCGAACATTCCGGTGTTGAGCTCTGCCACGATGACACGTTTGTATTTAGCGAGGATTTCGCCGGTGTTCGCGGGGAGCGGGTTGATGTAGCGGAAATGGCTGAATGCCACGTTTTTACCTTCTTTGCAGAGTTGCTGAGCGGCGGTGTAGAGGTGGCCGAATGTTCCGCCCCATCCAATGAGCAGGGTGTCGGCATCGGCGTCGCAGAGCACTTCCTGAGCGGGGATGTCGTTGGCGATACGCGCCACTTTTTCGCGACGGAGGTTAACCATTTTTTCGTGGTTGACGGGGTCGGTTGAGATTGCGCTTGTGACGGCGTCTTTTTCCAGACCGCCGAGACGGTGCTGGAGTCCTTCAGTTCCGGGGATGGCCCAGTAGCGGACGAGGGTTTCGGGGTCGCGCTGATAGGGTTTCCAACCTTCTTTTTTATCTTCGGGGAGGAAGTGGCATTTGATTTCGGGGTATTCCGATGCTTCGGGCACTCGCCAGGCTGAAGAGCCGTTTCCGATGAATGCGTCGGAGAGGAGAATTACGGGGGTCATGTGCTCGATTGCGATGCGTGATGCTTCGAAAGCCATTGTGAAGCAGTCGGTTGGCGATGCTGGAGCCACTACGGCGAGGGGTGATTCACCGTTGCGGCCGTAGAGGGCCTGCATCAGGTCGGTCTGTTCGGTTTTTGTGGGGAGACCGGTTGAGGGACCGCCGCGCTGCACGTCGATGATCACCAGGGGGAGTTCGGCGATTACAGCCAGACCGATACCTTCGCTTTTGAGAGCGAGACCGGGGCCTGAGGTTGAGGTCACCGCGAGGTCACCTGCGAAGGCAGCACCGATGGCGGAGCAAACGCCGGCGATTTCATCTTCCATCTGGCAGGCTTTGACACCGAGGTCCTTGCGTTTGGCCAGTTCATGGAGAATGTCGGTGGCGGGTGTGATGGGGTAAGAGCCGAGGAACAGCGGACGACCGGCTTTTTCGGAGGCCATGATCAGACCCCATGCTGTCGCGGTGTTGCCGTTGATGTCGGTGTAGATACCCGGTTTGATTTCGTCGGTTTCGATAGAGTATGTAGAAACCGAAGCGTGTATGTTGTGACCGTAGTCGTAGCCTGCCTGGATTACTTTTGCGTTAGCTTCGAATACGGCGGGTTTCTTGGCGAATTTGTTTTTGAGCATTCTGACGGCGTTTTCCAGGGGGCGGTCAAAGAGCCAGCACACGAGGCCTAACGCGAAGATGTTACGGCATTTGAGGATTGCCTTGTTGTCCATGCCTGAGTCGGCGAGGGCAGCTTTGGTCATAGAAGTTACGGGTACTTCCACCACCTGGGCTGTGATTCCGAGTTCCTTGATGGGGTCGTCGGTGAGGAACTGCGCTTTTTTCAGACCGTCTTCCTTAAAAGAGTCTATGTCAACGATGATGACGCCATTAGGTTTAAGGAATTTTACGTGTTGTTTGAGCGCCGCGGGGTTCATCGCGATCAGGACGTCGCACTGGTCACCGGGGGTGTGCACGCCGGAACCGACGCTGACCTGGAAACCGGAAACACCGCTGAGAGAACCTTGGGGTGCGCGGACTTCGGCGGGATAGTCGGGGAAAGTTGACACGCTGTTTCCCACACCTGCAGATACGTTTGTGAAGATATTACCGGCAAGTTGCATACCGTCGCCGGAGTCACCGGAGAATCTTACGACAACTTTGTCGAGAGATTTAACACTGGCCTTCTCTAACATAATGATGTGTAAAGTTAATGGTTTATAGTTTTTAAGGTTGTTCTAAGAGTATCGCCCGCGAAATGAGTTTTCGCAAGCCGATGCAAAGGTAGTGTATTTTTTTGAAATACTGTTGTTAAATGTTATTATTTTTTTAGGTGGCCGCCGCCGTGGGTGCCAGAGGAAAGGAAAAGGTGTGCCGGCTGGGATGCGGCACACCTTTTCGGATAGCGTTTCAAATGGTAAAATGATTACATGCGAGCGCGGATTGCCTCGGTTTCCTTTTCGTAGCCGGGCTTTGCCAGCAGTGCGAACATGTTTCGCTTGTAGGCTTCGACACCGGGTTGGTTGAAGGGGTTGACACCGAGCAGGTAGCCGCTGATGCCGCAAGCCGCTTCAAAGAAGTAGAGGAGTTCGCCGAGGTGGTGCTCGTTGATAGCGGGGATGGTAATCTGGATGTTTGGCACACCACCGTCGACGTGAGCGATGCGTGTTCCGAGCTCAGCCATTTTGTTGACCTGGTCGACGCGTTTACCGGCGATGTAGTTCAGACCGTCGAGGTTAGCGTCGTCGGCGGGGATCGCCATTTCATTGACCGTTTTTTCAACAGAGATGACAGTTTCGAAGATGGAGCGTTCGCCATCCTGAATCCATTGGCCCATAGAGTGGAGATCGGTGGAGTTGTCGACGGCAGCGGGGAAGATACCTTTGTTGTCTTTACCTTCAGATTCGCCGTAGAGCTGTTTCCACCATTCACCCACGAAGTGTAATTTAGGATTATAGTTAACTAAGATTTCAATTTTTTTGCCGGCGCGGTAGAGGGCGTTGCGAGTCATGGCGTAGGTCATGGCAATGTTTGCTGCCGAGGGTTCTTTGACTGCCTGCTGCATTGCTCGCGCTCCATCGATGAGTTTCTGGATGTCGAAACCGGCTACTGCGATTGGGAGCAGCCCCACGGGGGTGAGAACTGAAAAGCGTCCGCCCACGTTGTCGGCGATGACGAATGTTTTGTAGCCTTCTTCAGTTGCGAGCTGACGGAGAGCGCCTCGTTTGGCGTCGGTGATGGCTACGATTCGTTTGGATGCTTCGGCTTTGCCGATCTGGCTTTCGAGCTGTTCCTTGAGGATTCGGAAGGCGATTGCGGGTTCGGTTGTCGTGCCAGATTTAGAGATTACGATGATGCCGAATTTTTTGTTTTTGAGATATTGGGAGAGTTCAAAGAGATAGTCCTCGCCAATGTTTTGGCCGGCGAAGAGCACCGGTGTTGACTGACCGCCAACGTAGGGTGCGAAAGAGTTTGAGAGTGCGTCGATTACGGCTTTAGCACCGAGGTAGCTTCCGCCGATGCCGATTGCCACGATTACTTCGCAGTCGCGACGGAGATTAGCGGCTGTGGAGTTGATGTCGTCGATGAGCGACTGTGGAGTTTCGGCGGGGAGGTTTACCCAACCGAGGAAATCGTTTCCTTGACCTGAGCCGTCGTGGAGCATGGCGAGCGCCTTCTCCGCTTCGGGACGTAGCGATTCAATTGCTTCGTTAGTAACCACTGGGGCTACATCTTTGGTAATTACTTGAATTGTGTTCATTTTTCTTTTTTGGTGATATTTTGCCACAAATTTACGTTTTTTTTCTGTAACAACACCATGATTTATGAAAAAAAGGGTTAAGAAACTGTTTAAAATTTATTTTATCTTGTCTTTGAGAGTCTTGTCAATATATTTATAATCTTGATTCAGTCATTTAGGAGCCCCTAAACTCCTT
>JAXJVW010000124.1:0-5720 GCA_036308365.1 Muribaculaceae bacterium | reverse complement strand
TGTTACCGGCGGGAGCGGCGATGGTGAGTGATGATTTGTTGTAAACACGGAGTGTGTATTTGCTTGATGCACCCTGGAAGTAGAGGCGGCTGGGAGTACCGGCGTTAGCGGGGTCAGTAGCAGCTACCACAAGGCTCAAACCGTTCTGGGTGAACACTTTGTCCATGATTTCAACATATTTGTTGGCTTCGTTCTGAGTGTCAACAACATAGTCGGCATCGGCAAACTGGATGCTGAGGGTTGAGGGATCAGCGAAGTTGTAGGTTGCGTCTTTGTCAGAGGGAACGAACACGGTGTAAGCAGCTGAAACGATGTCGCTGTCGTCCATACCTTCTTTAACGGCGAGAGCTTTGATGGTTACGTCTTCAGTGATTTCGATAGCTTCAGTGAATACGTTTGAGTCAGCGGTGGGGTTTTTGCCATCGAGGGTGTAGTAGATGGTAGCACCTTCGGTTGAAGATTTGATGCTTACTTTGGTGCCTTTGTTTACTACGCCTGCTGCAGGTGTGAAGTAGGGAGCGGCAACGATTTCGCGACCTGATTCAGTGGTAACGTTAACGGGGGTGAACTGTATGCTCTGCTTGAATACAGAAACGAAAGCGTAAACAGTCAGACCTGAACCTGTGGGGAGAGTCTGTGAGTTTGAGTAGGTGTAGAGGGTGATTGCGCCTGAGCCGTCGTCGCAGGTGTAAGAGCGGGCGTTAGAGGTAGCGGTTACGGTGCAACCGGTCATTTTGATGTAAGAGTTCATCAGTTCGCCGTCGGCATCGCCGGTGTTAACTTCGATAGGAGCAACGGGAGTTGTTTTGGCGCCCTTGGTGAAGTTTTCGGGAGCCTCCATTTCCAGGAGGTTGTTGTAGTTTTTGAGTTTACCTTTGTAACCGCCGGGGATAACGTCACCGTTTTCATAGGTCTGGCCTACGTTACCGTAAACGAGCATCCAGCCTGAGTTGTCTTTGATCCAGAGGTTATATCCGGCCTGACAAACGGCCACGGCGTCGCTTTTCACTGTTGTGAGCACACCGGTCTGACCAGCCGCGAAGGCTGCGAGGTTGGCAACTTCAACATCATCGCCTGTTTCGGGAGGAGTCACTGTGCCACCGCCTGTGCCTGTGCCACCGGTGTAGGTGAATTCGATTTTTGAGATGCGGGCGTGTCCTTTGGTCTCGTTGTTAGTGATGACGATTTTGTTGGCTGAACCTGTCCAGGTGGGGTTCACTGTGGTCAGTCCGGCGAGTGTTCCGGGTTCAACTGTCGCTGTTTCGGGGATTTTGTTGCTCGCGCCGGTTGTGAAGGTGATTCCGGTGATGGTCACACCGCTGGCACCTTGAATAGTGAGGGTGTTGCCGCCGTAGAGACGGAGAGCCGAGCCTGAGGTGTAGTAGGCTGGCTGAGTTGCGCCGTTGGCTTTGTCGAAAGTGATGGTTATGTCATCGTTGACTTTGATGGCGTTGCCGTCGACGACTGTGGCGTTCTCCAGACCAAGGTCAGCGGCCACCAGAGTGGCGGTGTTAGCCGATGCGATTCCGGCCATACAGAGCACCGCTAAGAGTGAGAGTAATAATTTCTTCATAAAGAAAAAGATTGGTTAATTAATAGATTTATCTTTGGAAAGGCAAAGTTAACAATAATAATGTGAAAATTAAAATTTAAACGCAAAAAAACACTATGATTATGTAAACTTTTTCATGAGTGAAAAATTTAAAAAATTTAACGCATGCACCGAGTGCTATCGAGGCCGGTCGTAAACATGAAAAATGACGGCACCACCCACGTCACCATCCGCGGCATATCTCCCTGCATCACTCACCGCATATCTCACTGTCGGGTATGAATATTTTTCACGGTGGATAGCTGAAATTTGAAAAAAAATGCATACTTTTGGGAGTAAATTTGTGCAAAAATATCTTTAAAAATCATAATCGGCTGGTGCTCAGTTGGTTAGGTTGTTTTGTCGATAAATAAAAATAAACACGAAATAACAATCATTAAAAATAAGCAAACCTAAAAGTAATCTCTATGAGACTGAAACTGTTTCTAATGCTGCTGCTCGCAGCAGTGCTTCCGGGTTTGGCGCAGACCGCATCTGTTACCGGCAGTGTGGTGAACGCCGACACGGGCGCCCCCATAGCAGGAGCTGTCGTCACCATCCAGGGACAATCCAAGTCGGTAGTGACAGGCCCCGCGGGCGACTATCGTATCAGCAACCTCTTCCCCGGTGAAGTAATCGTGACCGCCACGGCCACCGGATATTCCGACGGTTCGACCGCCATCACCCTGTTCAACGGACAGAGTGTCGGAGCGGCTCCGATCATGATGGTCGACGAGAACCTTCTTGACACATACTACGAGGAGCAGCAGGATATGTTCTTCGACGAAAACGTCCTTGAGGACGAGGAGGGCGACGCCCAGAGCATCTCGGCCCTGACCGGCGCGTCGGACAACATCTACTACAACGCCTCGAACTATAACTTCTCGACGATGTATTTCCGCTTCCGCGGCTACGACTCCCAGTATCAGAAAGTGTATATGAACGGAATAGAGATGAACGATCCCATCCGCGGCCGTTTCAACTACTCAACCCTCGGAGGTATGACCTCGAGAGCTTTCCGTAACCGCACCAACGCCGTGGGTATCGCTCCGGCGGCTTTCGGATTCGGAGGTTTGGGCGGCAGCACCAACATCACAACCGTGACCGAGGACTACGCTCCCGGCTTCAACGGTAGCGTGGCCTACACCAACTCTAACTACATGCTCCGCGCCATGGCCACCTACTCAACCGGCATCAACAAAAACGGATGGGGCCTGACTGTCAGCGCCATCACCCGCTATGCCGACGAAGGTGTGGTTGACGGAACATTCTACAACTCATTCGGTTACTTCCTGTCACTGGAGAAAGTGTTCAATCCGCAGAACTCGCTGACATTCACCGCCTTCGGTGCTCCCACCGAGCGCGCCGGCTCATCGCCCACCTATCAGGAGGCGTTCGATCTGGCCGGTTCGAACCTCTACAACCCCAACTGGGGATGGCAGGACGGCAAAAAACGCAACGCCCGCGTCACCAAGACTTTCGACCCCACATTCATGCTCAACTGGATTTGGAAGCCCAATGACGGCACAACCCTCAACACCGCCGCTTCATTCCGCGCTGTCAACTACGCCAACTCGGCGCTCAACTGGTATAACGCCAACGACCCCAAGCCTGACTACTACCGCAACCTGCCGTCGAACTTCTTCGAGGACGGCGAGCCCACCGAACAGAGCGAGTACATCGCCAACCTGTGGCGAACCGACGAAAGCTACCGTCAGATCAACTGGGACCGCATGTACCAGGTGAACTACCTCAACAACTATCTCAACTCACTCCCCGAGAACGCCGAGAACCAGAAAGGCTCAAGCTACATTCTCGAGAACCGCCACAGCAACAACATCCAGTTCCAGCTGGCATCGAACCTCAACCACCGTCTCAACGACCGCATGACACTCCAGGCGGGCGTGAACCTGAACTACACCAAAGCCGATTACTACAAAACCGTCAAGGACCTGTTAGGCGGTGAATACTGGCTTGACGTCGACCCGTTCTCCGACCGCGAGATCTCCATCGCACCCAACATGCTCCAGAACGACCTCGACAACCCCAACCGCAAAGTGCGCAAGGGCGACCGCTTCGGCTACGACTACAACATCTACGCCGTGAAGGCCAACGCCTGGATCCAGAACATGATCAACCTCCCCAAATGGGACATCAACTACGGCATGAACATCGCCTACACCCAGTTCTACCGCGACGGACACATGCGTAACGGACGCGCCCCCAAAAACTCACTGGGCAAAGGCGCCACCCATCATTTCGACGATGCGGCGCTCAAAGTGGGTGCCACCTACAAACTCGACGGCCGCAACTATTTCATGGCCCACGCCGAATATGGCACTTACGCTCCGCTGATCGAAACCGTCTACATCTCACCCCGCATCAAGGATGATGTCATCGACAATCCCCAGAGCGAGCGCATCCTGACCGGCGACCTCTCCTACGTTTGGAACTACCGCCGTTTCCGAGGCGCCATCACCGGCTACTGGACAGAGTTCTTCAACTCAACCGAGCGCAACGCCTTCTACGACGACAACTTCTCGACATTCTCGAACTATGTGCTCAGCGACGTCCGCAAAGTCAACAAAGGTATCGAAATCGGTATGGCCTACAAAATCACACCTTCGATCACCGCGTCGCTCGCCGGTACATACTCACGCTATCAGTACAAGAACAACCCCGAGGGCACACGCTCATTCGAAAACGGAATGTACGCCGACACCACCCAGACCGTCTACCTGAAAAACTACTATGTGGGCGGCACACCCCAGACTGCCGTCAATGTCGGCATCGACTGGCAGGCGCCCAAAAACTGGTTCTTCAACGTCAACGCCTCATGGATGGGTGACGCGTATGTCAAACTCGCCCCCGTCTACCACGAGGCACAGCCCACACTGTGGCAATCATTCGACTCACCCGAGGCGCTCGAGGCCAAACTCCGCGAAATCGCTGACCAGGCCGAGATGAACGACGCCTTCGTGATGAACGTGTCAGTCGGCAAACTCATCTACATCAACCGCAAGGTGTCAATGAACATCAACGTCAACGTCGACAACGTGCTCAACAACACCAAGATCATGAACAACGCCTACCAGCAGGGACGTATCGACCGCACCAACTGGAACCTGAGCAAGTACCCCAACAAGTACAGCTACTCACAGGGCACCAAAGTGTTTGTCAACGTCGGCATACGTTTCTAAATCATCAATCAGCGAAAAAACATGAAAAAAAGCATATTCTACAGCATAGCGCTCCTGATGGGCTCGATGGGCCTGATCAGTTGCGACAACGACTTCGAGTATCCCCCCATGGTGATGCCCGAACCTCCGGCCGGAATGGAGAAGAACATTTCCATCGCCGATTTGAAAACCGCCTACTGGGAGGACGGACGCAACTACTGCACCGAAATCGGAAAGAATCCCGAAACCGGCGAGAACTACGTCATCGAAGGACGCGTGGTGTCATCGGACGAGTCAGGTAACATCTACAAAAACTTCGTCATCGAGGATGAGACAGGCGCCCTGACCGTGAGCGTGAACATGAAGAACATCTACCAGAGCTACAAATATGGCCAGAAGGTGATGATCAGCGTGTCAGGCATGCACATTGGCAAATATAACGGTTTGCAGCAGCTCGGCGCTCCCGAATGGTACGCCGCCGGCAACACCTACGAAACCACATTCATGGAAGAGGACGTTCTCAAAGCCCACGCCTACCAGAACGGCCTGCCCGAGGTTGACAAGGTGATACCCACCGACCTCACACTGGCCGACCTCGCCCAGCTCAACGGCAGCACCGCCGACATTATCAGCTGGACCTCACGCCTGGTGCGCATCACCGACGTGCGTTGGGAAGACGCCGGCAAGGAGTTCGCCGGTTCGGCCAACGCCAACCGCACCATCATTGACAAGGCAGGCAACCGCCTGACTGTCCGCAACTCAGCCTACAGCGACTTCTCCTACGACATTATCCCCGCAGGTTACGGCGACGTGACCGGTATCCTGAGCTACTACGGCACCGGCTACCAGCTGTTGCTCATCAACAAGGAAGGTCTGCAGAATTTCGATGGCAGCACAACCCCCGATGACCCCGATCCCGTTCCTCCCGTCGACGGCGGTGACGGCTCGGC
>JAXJVW010000123.1:0-16119 GCA_036308365.1 Muribaculaceae bacterium | reverse complement strand
TGATAAGTATTTTATAGTTTGGTACCTCTAAATTACTAAATATCATTGATATAACCAAAAGAATCGGCAACTTTTTCAAGCTGCCGATTCAACTTTTTTCAAGGCTTTCCTTATCCCGAACTCGCGTTATTACAGTGCGATGCATTTCAATTTACTTCACATCCGATCTTTCAAGAGTCTTGAATCCAGAATTGAATGTAAAAGGCCCTGCTTTCCACTCCTTAAGGCTATAATATAATACATCATCGGACAATCCTTCCCATCCCCAGTTCATGCTGATTGCTTCCCGCGAATTTTTCATTTCAAATTCTTTCTGTACAGCCCAACCAACGATATTGCCATCTTCATCCCTATCATTTGTATCTTCATAAACTCCACTTCCTGTCGGGTCGTACGGACCTTCCCAGCCATAAGTATACTTAGTCGTGGTCCAGGAATAATAATACTGGTCAATAATAAATCTATGACCACCATCAGATGAATTAGCTCGAGCCAATACTGGATAATATTTATTAATTGAGATTCGAATTGACTTAAATGTAGGATCAACAGCATTAAAATCAACTCCATAAACCGTTTCCAAATATTTTTCCAAATTGGCTGGTGTCGCCTCTGATGATTTTAATCCATATTTAGTTTTCACATTCCTACCAACATATCCCATTAAAAGAGCGGAATATTCCGTTCCAGAATTATAGAAATTAAGAGCCATTTTATCCCAAATCGACGATGAATTCCCACTAAATACGTAATCATGCCCATCTGATGTCAGTGTAGCTTTGTCAACCGTACTCATAGGTACTCCGTCCTTATAATGTGTGAAATACTGATATTGAGCAGCAGCAACAGCTACACATCCGACGGCTGCATGCTCATAAGATCCATCCTTTAATAACAATGGCGTGTAAATATTCCATGGTTCGGTCTGGCCCCATTTTGTCTTAATTAGCTTAGGAGATACATTCTTTCCACTCGAAACAACTTCCGTTTCAAGCAAAACCCAATGCCCTTCTTCCTCTTTTTCATATATATCATCTCTGTCTCCTTTTCCTCCTTCTCCACCATCTCTTGAATAAACCTTCGAGGCTCTTTTATTGCGAATTTTATCAAGTAAGTCATCATCAATTGTAACTTGCGCATTTTTAAATTCCTCACTTGTCGGCATGATAATTCTCCAGGATTCATTAACCGTAGCATCTCCGCTTCTTTTTACAATTTTGACATTTTCGATTGCCTTTTGAAATAAGCAATTCAATGCGGGAGACAAGTTGTTCCTGTCATTCTCAAACACCCCTTTTTCTGAAGAAAATAACAACATCGGAGTTGCATAAGACGCAGAGTATACTTCCCAGCCTTGATTATATTGAACAATATAAAGCAATGTATCTCCATCTAATATATATATGGACTTATTTTGAAATCACTTTCAGCCCTTGAAACAGGTCGCCCATATCTATAATAGCCGTTTTTTTGTGTCAACACATTTGCTAAAATGTCCCGTTCTATCTGAGTACAACTACTCTTTTGACCATCATCTCCATCAAGAGTAATGTCCGCGATAGAATCATTACAACTTACGAGAACCAAAAACAACCCGAAAAACGAAAATAGTGAATTAATCTTCATGGCTTATAAACAATTAGTTACAAAATTTTCGCCAATTTAATAATCTCAATACATAAACCAAAATTATTTTAGTTAAATCATCTTAATTTTCATTATAAAATAGATATTTAATCCACCAGGAAGCCCTCCGCAACAACAAGCTGAATCAATCAAGTAAGAGAAAATTAACGCTTCTTATGTATTTTGAGCGCTTTAACAAGCTTTTACATCTGGTTTACCCGTTTTTACTCGTTCTATAATTAGCCTTTCATAGAATTTCGCCGCAAAAGCAGCACGCATTTTCGCAATAATTCAAGAACAAGTTGCGGTTAGCCCTTTGGCGTCGAATTACATTTCTCCCGCTGTCGCCACCGGCAGTTCATCTTTGGCTGTATGCTTGCCGCTACCAGGCCGCGTCAGGGACTTCCTCCCGTTAGATTATACCCATGTCGGACGAACATCAAAGAGGCCGTGTCGGTTCACTGACACAGCCTCTATGACTCCATGTATTTTCCTATACATGTATATTTTGAAACTCGTTTCCGGTAGGTACCTTCGCGGTGCTCCGGGTGTTTTATATCTGTTGGTTTTGTTTTATTATTGTACTCTTTTGACTCCACTGACTGCAAAAGGTTTAATCACAATCCATTTTTTTCAAAAAAAAAGTGTAATTTTGTGGTATTCTTTCAGGCGCATGACCCCTGATTGATGTTTAACCCTTTATACTTCAGTAGTTTACACATAATCACAACCTCGCGACAAAAAAAATGAAAATAGCTATTGTGGGTGCCAGTGGCGCCGTAGGTCAGGAACTTATGCGCGTTCTCGATGAACAAAACTTCCCTGTGACTGAACTTCTGCTATTCGGATCTTCACGAAGCGCCGGTTCGGCCTATATGTTCCGCGGTAAAGAAATTACCGTCAAGGAATTAGCCGATAACGACGACTTCCGCGATGTGGACTTCGCATTTGTGTCGGCCGGAGCGTCGACCTCACGCCAGTTCGCCGACACCATCACTCGCCACGGAGCGATAATGATCGACAACTCAAGCGCTTTCCGCATGGACGACGACGTGCCCCTGGTTGTTCCCGAGGTCAACGGCGACGACGCTTTCAACGCTCCCCGAAACATAATAGCCAATCCTAACTGCACCACCATACAGATGGTGGTGGCTCTCAAACCCATCAACGACCTGGCCGGAATCAAATCAGTGCATGTGGCAACCTACCAGGCCGCCAGCGGAGCGGGCGCACAGGCCATGGCCGAACTGCAGCAACAGCAGGCCCAGCTGGCCCGGGGCGAGGAACCCACAGTCGAGAAGTTCGCCTATCAGCTCGCCTACAATGTGATTCCCCACATCGACGTGTTCACCGACAACGGCTACACCAAGGAGGAGATGAAAATGTATCACGAAACAAAGAAAATCATGCATGCCCCCACACTCAACGTGTCAGCCACATGCGTCAGAGTTCCCGTGATGCGCGCCCACTCCGAGGCAATCTGGGTGGAAACCCTCAAACCCATATCGCTCGACGAGGCCCGCACCGCCTTTGAAAACGCCGAAGGTGTGGTGCTGATGGACAATCCCGCCGAGAAGCACTATCCCATGCCGCTGTTCCTGGCCGGCGAAAACCCGGTGTTCGTTGGCCGACTCCGCCACGACCTGACCAACCCCAACGGACTGTCATTCTGGACCGTATCCGACCAAATAAAAAAAGGGGCAGCCCTGAACGCCGTGCAGATTGCCCAGCATATTCTCAAATCACGTAAATAACAAGCCGAACCTCTCCCCGCTGATGATCACCGCCGCCATAGTAACCAATCCGGTCACGATATTCTTTATCGTGCTGGTGATTATTTTGCTCGCTCCGGTGATTCTGACCAAACTGAAAATCCCCCACATAATCGGCATGATCGCAGCCGGAGTGGTGGTGGGGCCCTACGGGTTCGACATCCTCGACCGCGACAGCAGTTTCCTGATTTTCGGTCAGGTGGGGTTGCTCTACCTCATGTTTTTGGCCGGACTCGAGATCGACATGTATCGCCTGAAGCTCAACTTCAAGCGGGGACTGGTTTTCGGGGTGCTCACCTTTGTCATCCCCATGGTGATGGGGGTGCTTCTGAGCGTCTACGTTCTTAAACTTCAGTGGATCACATCGATTCTGCTCGGGTCAGTGTTCGCCTCGCACACCCTCATAGCCTATCCCGTGGCAGCACGTTTCGGCATAACCAAGTCGCCATCCGTGCTCATAGCCGTCGTCGGCACAATCATCGCCGTCATCGGCTCACTGTTAGTGCTCGCCGCGGCCGTCAACATGCATCAGATGGGTGAGTTCAGCTTCGCCTCCATAGGGTGGCTGCTGCTCAAACTGCTCCTGTACTGTGTCGGCGTCCTTTATCTCTATCCGAGGCTCACACGCTATTTCTTCAAGCACTATTCCGACAATGTCACGCAGTTCGTCTACATCCTCGCCATGGTGTTCTGCTCGGCGTGGATAGCCGGGGCCATTGGTCTGGAAGCGGTTCTCGGAGCGTTCTTCGCCGGACTGGTTCTCAACCGCTATGTGCCGTCGAGTTCGTCGTTGATGGGCAGGATTGAGTTCGTTGGCAACGCCCTGTTCATCCCTTATTTCCTCATCGGGGTTGGAATGATGATCAACATAGCCGTCATCTCGCAGGGCGACACCCTGACCGTGACGCTCTACATGCTCCTGGTGGCACTCGTCTCGAAATGGCTCGCCGCATGGCTAACCCAGCGCATCTACCGCATGGACTCCAACGCCCGCCAGATTCTGTTCGGTTTGTCAACAGCGCACACCGCAGTGGCCCTGGCCGTGGTCACAATCGGATTCAACATGCTCAACCCCGACGGCTCACGGATGATGTCGGAATCAGTGCTCAACGCCACCATCCTCGTGATACTCGTCACATGCGCCATTGCCCCGCTGGCCACAACCGGTGCGGCCGCGAGAGTGAAAATACAGATGATGCAGAAGGACAGCCCCGACGAGGAATCGGACAAACCCGCCGGACGAAACAACATACTCATACCCATAGCAAACCCCATCACCTCGCAGAGCCTCGTGGAACTGGCACTGCTCATGAACGAGGGTGTGCCCAACTCAAGCCTCTTCGCCCTGCATGTCCGCAACGACAACTCCCCAGCCAGCAAATCAATGGGCAAGGAGAGCCTGAGCATAGCCAAAGCCGCGGCCGCGGCCATGGACACCGACCTGACGCCGATTGAACGCTATGACCTCAACACCGTCACCGGAGTCATCAACGTCATGGCCGAACGCGACATCGACACAGTCATATTAGGTATGCACCGCAAGGCGACAGTCATCGACAGTTTCTTCGGCCAGAAGGTGGAACAGCTGCTGAACCTGACAAACCGCATGGTGCTGATTTCGCGATGCTACATCCCCGTCAACACCGTCACACGAATTGTGGTTTATCTCCCTGACAAAGCTCAGTTCGAAACCGGATTCCGACGTTGGGTGACACTGCTGGCCTCACTGACACGTCAATTGGGATGCCGCATCATTTTCGTGTGCCGCAAGGAACAACGCCCTCCGATCTACACCATCATCCGACAAGGAGAATTCACTATCCGTGCCGAATTCCAGATCATCGAGCAGCACGATGACTTCATCCTGCTCTCGAACAAAATCCTCGACGACGACCTGTTCGTGGTCATCAACGCGCGAATAAACTCCATCTCCTACGGCACCGACACGGCCGAGTTTCCAGGTTTTCTGCAACGCTACTTCTCACGCAACAATCTCATGGTCATCTATCCCGAACAGTTCGGCGAGGAAACCCACATCCAGTCGTTCTCCGACCCGCACGCGTTCGACATCACCTCGGCGCCGTCTCCGCTGCGCATGAAGCTGACACGCATCTGGAACAGACTCCACGCGGCGAAAAAAAGGATGACGCACCGGAAAAAATCATCCGACTTCCGAATGTGACACCCAGCCCGGCCAAACCGCCGGAAAGCATTTCACAACAAAAAAGGTGCGGCGACGCGTCAGGAGAATCATCTCCACGCGTCGCCGCACCATGTTTCATATCGTAGTCAGCTATCAGAGCAACTCGATTTCACGAGTCCAGATGTCGCACGTCGCATCCGACGGCATCCGCCAGTCACCTCGGGGCGACAGACAAACGCTACCTACCTTCGGACCGTCGGGCATGCATGAGCGCTTGAACTGCTGGGTGAAGAAACGACGGTAGAACACCTTCATCCATTTCAGTATAACGTCGCGTGAATACTGCCCCTGGAACGCCTTCTGGGCCAGATAGAATATCTTTGACGGACGTCGGCCGTAGCGCAGCGTGTGATAGAGGAAAAAGTCGTGCAACTCATATGGGCCCACCAAATCTTCGGTTTTCTGGTTTATGGTGCCGTCGGCGTTGGCCGGGATAAGCTCCGGACTGATCGGGGTGTTGACAATATCCTCAAGCACCTGCCGTTCGCGGGCCTCGTGAAAAACAGTGGCAAACCACCGCACCAGCGACCGTATCAAGGTTTTGGGAATCGACGCATTGATACCATACATGCTCATGTGGTCGCCATTGTAGGTGGCCCACCCAAGGGCGAGCTCGCTGAGGTCGCCGGTGCCGAGCACCATTCCGTTGACCTGGTTGGCTATATCCATCAGTATGTAGGTGCGCTGCCGCGCCTGAGCGTTCTCATATGTCACATCCTGAACCGCCGGATCATGGTTTATGTCGATGAAATGCTGGTTCACTGCCGGAACAATGGAAATCTCCCGCGAAGTGACCCCGAGCGCCTCCATCAGCTCGCGGGCATTGGTGTGGGTGCGGCTGGTGGTGCCGAATCCGGGCATGGTCACCGCCACTATACCCTCCCTGGGTAATCCCAACCGGTCGAAAGTCATGGCTGCCACCAGCAGTGCGAGCGTAGAGTCCAGCCCCCCCGATATGCCTAACACCACATTGCGACACCCTGTGACCACAAGGCGCTTGGCGAGGGCCGCCACCTGAATGTTGACAATCTCGTTGCACCGTTCATCGAGGTGCTGGTCGTTCTCCGGAACAAAAGGCAAGGAATCGATGTTGCGGCGAAGGTCCTTCATGGAGTCCTTGGCATCCTTGATTGAGCGCAGTTTGACAACACGCATGGGATTTCGCGCCTCCCTGACGGCACAATCAAAAAATGTCTTGCGGTGCATGCGGTCGCGACGTATAGCCTCGATGTCAAGATCGACCATCGACGTCTGCTCACCCATGTTCCACCGCTCGTTCTTGTTGAGAATGGCACCGTTCTCGGCTATTATGGCCTTACCGTCGAACACCACGTCGGTGGTCGACTCCCCGAAACCGGCTCCGGCATAGACATAACCGGCAATCAGACGGGCCGACTGCTGTCGGATCAGGTCGAGCAGGTAGCCATATTTTCCGATGGTGTCGTTGCTGGCCGACAGATTGAGTATGACCTCGGCTCCGGCCAAAGCCAAATGGGTCGACGGGGGGAGCGGCGCCCAGAGGTCCTCGCAGATCTCCACTCCGACCTTCACTCCGTTAACCTCAATCAGAATATCGTTGCCAAACGGAACCTCACGGTCGTCGACAGTGACATATTTCGGTGTTATGGACGATGGTGAAGTCCACCACCGTTTCTCATAAAACTCATCATATTCAGGCAGATAGGTTTTGGGGATTATCGCCTCAATCTGCCCTTCGCGGATAACCACGGCGCAATTGTAGGCCTGATTGTCAACCACATACGGGCTTCCCAGCACAATCATCGCATCGAGCGACGAGGTCTGCATGGCAATGAAACGAAGCAACGAATCGATCCGCGCCAACAGCATCTGATTGTGAAACAGGTCTCCACAGGTGTATCCCGTCAGCACAAGCTCCGGAAACACTATGATTTCGGCTCCACGGTCATTCAATTCCTCAGATACCTTTATTATGGATTTGGCATTGGCGTCAGGATTAGCCACATTTACCGGGACCACTCCGGCGGCCACACTTAAGAAGTCAAAATTCATTATGCTAATTATTCTTTTATTTCTTCGCTTCCACTCCATCCGCTCGCAACGCCTTCGCATTCCGCTCACGGACTTGTGGAGTGTGTTTTAAACGCAAAATTACAAAAAAAATGTGAAATTTGAAACTATTACCCACATTTGATACATATTTATAATATTTCAAGGCCTCGAACAATCAAATCCGGAACGACATCCCCACCAGGCGTCCCACCCCATCACCCGCCGTCAACACCGTATCATTAAGCCGAAGCCAACCGGAAATCTCACTGAAAAAGAGAAAAAACACATAAATACCCGATAAAAAAGCGAATAGTTAAAAAAATATTTTGTCATTTGAAGAAAAATTGCTTACTTTGCACTCTGTTTTGTGGCTCATCCTGTAAAGCGACTAAAAATGATGCACTTAGAAGCGATATGAGAACTGAGATGGCGGCCACCGAGACACCCCGTTAAACTGTTAATATAAACAAATAGAATAATCAAACAGCCATGTCAAAGATTTGTCAGATTACAGGCAAGAAAGCGATTACAGGTAACAATGTATCGCACTCAAAACGCCGTACTAAACGTCGTTTTAATGTAAACTTGTTCAACAAAAAGTTCTATTGGGTAGAACAGGACACTTGGATTTCACTCACTATCTCTGCAGCAGGTCTGCGTACTATCAACAAAATGGGTCTGGACGCCGCTTTGAAACTCGCTGCTAACAAAGGCTATTTAACCGAAATCAAACAATTAGTATTCTAAGAAAATGGCAAAGAAAGCAAAAGGTAATCGTGTACAAGTAATCCTTGAATGCACTGAACATAAGGCAAGCGGCATGCCCGGTACTTCTCGTTACATCACCACCAAAAACCGCAAAAACACTACTGAGCGTCTGGAACTCAAAAAGTACAACCCCATCCTCAAACGTGTAACTGTTCACAAAGAAATTAAATAATACGGCTCCAGCACCTGGCGTTTATTATTTATTTCATCAATCATTTTTACGAATATTTTAAACCTCTAAGATATGGCAAAGAAAACCGTCGCATCACTTCAAAAAGGTGAAGGTCGTACCTATAGCAAGGTAATCAAGATGGTGAAATCGCCCAAAACAGGCGCTTACATCTTCAAAGAAGAAATGGTTCCCAACGACGCTGTGAAAGACGCGCTCAAATAAGAACCTGACAAATTTATCTTCTCGGAATATTCCGCGGTCAAGGCCAACCCGACCCACCCGCTTTGAATATACACCTTATCACGATAGCATCCTTATCACTTTAGGGATGCTATCGTTATCTGTTCTATACCCCCGGTCATGAACCGCACCGGTCGTCATCAAAGAACCGCATCACACGGAAAAGCATGACTCCATGCGCTATCCTGCCTCAACCACCTCATCATCAATGGTCAAACAATCATTCAACTCTCCGGAAGGAGAGATAACCTGGATCACTATCCGGAACAAAAACGGCGCCTCAGTGACACTTTCAAACCTCGGCGCCGGAATAATAAACGTAATCGTCCCCGACCGCGACGGGGCTATGGTCAACGTGGCCCTCGGATACAAATCGCCCCTGGACTACATTCAGGACGGGCCCAACTGCGGAAAGACACCGGGCCGATTCGCCAACCGAATCGCCAGAGGAATCTTCTCACTCAATGGCGTGGAATATCACCTGCCGGTCAACCTGCCCCCCAACCATCTCCATGGTGGACCACAGGGATTCGCCAACAAATTCTGGACCATTGAATCCGCCTCGGACTCCGAGGTGGTGTTCTCACTCATTTCACCCGACGGTGACATGGGCTATCCCGGAACAGTGAGCGTCAAAGCCGTCTACCGATGGACCGACCTCAACACCCTCGAGGTCACCTACTCGGCCGTCACCGACAAACCCACCGTGGTCAACCTGACCAACCACGCCTACTGGAACCTCAACGGCGCAGGAACAGCCCTGAACCACACACTGCAGATGAACGCGTCGGAATTCCTCGACACCGACAGCTTCCTGACCCCAACCGGAACGGCAAGCCCCGTCAGCGGGACCCCCATGGACTTCACCGAGCCAAAGGTGATAGGCCGCGACATGAACGCCGACTTCGCGCCCCTGAAATGGGCCAAAGGCTATGACCACTGCATGCTCATCGACAATGCCGACCCACACACCATCCGGCCCGTGGCGCAACTCACCGCCGACATCTCAGGCATAACCATGCGAGTTGAATCAAACGCCCCGGCAGCGATGCTCTACACCGGAAACTGGCTCGAAGGTGCGCCCCTGGACAGGTCGGGCAACCAGATGCGCGACTACTCCGGAGTGGCCATAGAATGCCAGTCGCTCCCCGACGCCCCCAACCACCCCGGCTTCCCCTCGACCACACTGCTGCCCGGACAAACCTACGTCAACACTATCCTGTTCCAATTCGGCACAATCTGACAAAAACGCCACTCACGGCGTGAACCTTCAGCCTCCCGAACAGATTATATGAATTAGAGGAGTCACACCGGTCAACTTCCAACCCACGAGTCAGAGCCATAACCCAATTTAACTCCCCGCCACACAACATAATCTGATAATTTTAACTAACTTTGCAACATCAGCCAGCCACCCCACGGTGCGGCGACAACGATAACATTCCACCTCCCCCACCCCTTCGCAATCAATGCTGAAATTCTTAGGATACATACTACAGTTGATCATCAAACCCCACCGCGGTTGGGAAGATGTCGACCAATCCAATCCCGACCCATCGCAGCTGCTACGGTCAGGCCTCTACCCCATGATAGCTATAGTGGCCCTGTCGTCGTTCACCCGCATACCCTATTACACCGACTACACCTGGGTCGATGCCACCCAAAGCGCCGTCATCAACGCCGTGACCTACTTTGCCACATACTTCATCGCACAGTTCGTCCTGTCGCTGAAATTAGAGAAAAACCAGACGGCTGACAGCACCGGAGACGATGAGAACAACCGTCGCATAGCCATATTCACCGCTCTGAACGTAGGCATACTGATGCTCATCACCCTGGTCAGCAACCTCATGCCGTTCGACCTGTCGCTGTTGCAATATCTGCCGCTCTACACCGCCTTCGTCATCTGGAAAGGAGCCCCCTATCTCAGAGTCGAAACCGACCGCATAGGCCACTTCATGATCCTGGCCGTGTGCTCCATCATAGCGCCCGTCTACGCACTCGGATATTTCTTCCACTTATTCATCTGACACACAATGAAATTCAAAGAAGTAAACATAAAAAACCGGCGCGCCACGTTTGACTACGCCATCTCCGACACCTACACCGCCGGACTGGTGCTCACCGGAACCGAAATAAAATCAATCCGTCAAGGCAAAGCCTCGCTGGTCGACACCTTCTGCTACGTCAACAACGGCGAAGTATGGATTAAAAACATGTATATCGCCGAATATTTCTACGGCACCTACAACAACCACACCGAACGGCGCGACCGAAAACTCCTGCTGAACAAAAAAGAGATTCAGAAAATTGAAAAATCAGGCAAAGAAGCCGGATACACAATCGTGCCCCTGCGTCTGTTCATCTCCGACCGCGGCTACGCCAAAATAGTCATCGGCATAGGCCGAGGTAAAAAAGAATTCGACAAACGCCAGAGCATCAAGGAAAGGGAGGACAAACGCACCCTGGCGCGCATAATGCAAAAGAAATGAAAAATGGCCGAAATCTCATTTTTTTTACTTAAATTTGCACATTAATAAATAAGAATAAAATAACTTTCAATAAAACTATGAACGTACAATTAGAAAAAATCGGTGAGTTCACCGGCAAATTCATTGTTACAGTAAACGAAAACGATTACACTGAAACACTCAACAAACGCCTCAAAGAAATTGGCAAAACACATAACTTCCCCGGCTTCCGCAAAGGACACGTGCCCTTCGGTCAGCTCGTGCGCCAGTTCGGCAAAGAAGTGAAAAGCGAAGTCATAAACCAGGAAGTGTACACCGCCGTAGTGAAATACATCCAGGACAACAAACTCGAAGTGCTCGGCGAACCCCTGCCCGTTGAACTCAAAGAAGTGTCAATGGACCAGAAAGACTACACTTTTGAATACGAAATCGGTCTGGCTCCCGAAATCAACGTCGATCTCGCGGCCACTACCCTCCCCTACTACGAAATCGAAGTTTCCGACAAAATGATCGAAGACGAGGACAACGCCTACCGCGAACGCTTCGGCGCTCAGGTCCCCGGCGAGGAAGTCGATGACAAAGCCATCGTCAAAGGCGCGATCTTCGAACTCAACCCCGACGGCTCTGTGAAAGAATCAGAAGACGCCATCCAGGTTGTTGACGGCATCGTGGCTCCCTTCTACTTCACCGACAAAGAAGAAGCTCAGAAATTCATCGGCAAGAAAGTCGGCGACAAAGTGGTGTTCAACCCCGCGCGCACATGCAACAACAACGCTGCCGAGATAGCTTCAATGCTCCACCTCGAAAACAAAGAAAAAGCAGCTGAAATCACCGGCGACTTCGAACTCGCAATCTCTGAGATCATCGTTGTCAAAAAAGCAGAACACAACGAAGAATTCTTCACAAACGTGTTCGGCAAAGACCAGGTGAAAAACGAAGAAGAATACACTGCGGCCCTCAAAGAACGCATCGCCGCCCAGCTCGCCCGCAACTCAGCGATGCTGTTCCGTTTCCAGTCTGAAAAAGAACTCATCAACAAATACGGCAACTTCGATCTCCCCGCTGAATTCCTCAAAAAATGGCTCATCCGCCGCAATGCCGATCAGCTCAACGAAGAAAACATCAACGCCGAATACGAAAAACTCATCCCCGTGTTCAAATGGGAAATCATCCGCGGTCACATCGCCGAAGATCTCAAAATCGAACTCAATGAAGCCGACGTCATCAACTTCGCCAAAATGGTCGCCGCACAGCAGTTCGCCCAGTATGGCATGACCAACATGGAAGACGCCGTTCTCGAAGACTACGCTAAACGCATGCTCGCCGACAAACAAACCCGTCAGCGCATCGCCGAAAGCGTGATGGAGGAGAAACTCTACAACGGCATCAAAGCCAAAGCTAACCTCGACACCAAAACTGTTTCTTTCGAAGAATTCAAAACCATCGCCGAAGAAGCTCAGAAATAAACCGAAACCGGGAACAGCGCATGACAGCGTAGTTCTCAATAAAGTGTCATGACAAAGGAGGGTGTACCATAATTGGACTATGATACACCCTCTTTGTTTTATGTTTTTCGACATGTCACGAAAAGAGGGCGCATCAAAATTTTGATACGCCCTCACTTTATCCTAATCCAGCTGACACCTCCTCCACATTGAATGCGGACCGGTGAAAACAAGTAGGCCCTGTATTATTTCTTGCAGCAACATCCGCAGCCGAATTTTTCAGCCACCGAACGTTTGAATTCCTCAAACTGAGGTGCGAACTGGGCAAACAAGGGGTTTTCTGAATTTTTCTTGAGCACATGGTGCATCAAACGCATGGCCAGAACGAATTCCTTCGCATGTTTCTCTTTTTCAAAAACCCCGGCGGCCTGCACCTGACCAACCATAGCGGCCAAGTCGTGATGACCTCCGAAATTAAAGTTCATGACTTCGTTCATTTTGCCATCTTTGGCTTCGATCACATTGAAGTAATACGATTTTTTCTCTTTTTCCATAATATTTATAATTAAGATTATTCGCTAACTTTTTTACTGCGTTATGGCAATAAAACACAGTCAGCGCCTTTATGGTTGAGAAAACCATGGTTAACATAACCCATATTTCACTAACAAGTGTTAGAGGGCATTACTCATAGCGCATTGAGCGCGCCGGCGAGATGGTAGAAATGATCATGGAGGGGAAAACCATCACGAGCCATGAAACAACGAGCGTGGCCACATCGACCGCCACCAGATGGAACAGATTGAATTCCGTGGGAACATAACTGAGATAGTATGACTCGGGGTCGAGCGGAATGATGTGCCACTTCATCTGAATCAAAATCAATGCCACGGCGAGCAGATTCCCCGCCACCATGCCCCAAATGACAATCTTCATGGCCAGAAAAAGGAATATCCGGCGCACCTGCATGTTGGTGGCGCCGAGCGATTTGAGCAGACCTATCATTCTGACCCTTTCCAGAATGAGGATAAAGAGCGATGAAACCAGTGTGAACGATGCCACCACCGTCATCAAAAAGATGATGACCCACACGTTTGTGTCCAACAGATCGAGCCACCCGAAATAAACCGCACCGGTGTTATAAACCGTCGAGACCTCCAAGGCCTTTGGCATTTCTCCATTGTAGAATTTCCGCAGCAGCATGTTCTGCAGGTCGACCGACGCGTCGGACACACGGTCAAGGTCCATTCCGTCGATCATGACACCCCCCACCGTGAGCGAATCAACCGAGTAGACACCCCGCAGCAGAGGCATCGAGCAGAAGGCCACCATACGGTCGCGCTCGCCAAACATGGTGTCGTAGATTCCGGCCACGGTGACACGCCGCGTGCGCATATTGCCTCCGGTGAAGAAGTAGGTGTAAACCTTGTCGCCTATGGCGAGATTGAGTTCATCGGCGGCAACACGCGAAATAACGGCCTGATTGGCAGTGCTGTCGGCCCTGTAATCAGGCAACGTCCCCTCCACCATATGCCGCTCAATGAACGGATAGTCAGTGTCGGCATCCCAGGCCATCAGGTTCAGACCCAAAAACGCCGAATCGGTTTTGAGCACAGCCGTAGCAGTCATCGTGGGGCGTATGTCAACGTCATCACCGACGGTCAGCCTGATTGCCTTGTCCAAGTCAGCATCATAGTGGAACATCGCCGTTGCCGGATCGGCATAACCAAACTCATCGGTGGCGGGCAGGGCCGTCACTGTCAGCTCCGAATCAAACCCTATCACCTTGTCGCGTATGCCGTTCTTGAAGCCCGTCACAACCGACAGAGTCAGAATCATGACCGTCACCGCCACCGCTATGCCGCTGATGGCAATTACCACTCCGGGCGAACGATGTCCGCCATCGGGTTTGAGTTGAAGACGCGATGCTATGTAAACAGATACATTCATTTGACAAGTTTTTATCATCAACAGTTCAGCCGCGAAGCCTCCGTCGGGGACAAGAGTGCCAGTGAACCACGGGGCCTTTCGGGGCCACATCGCAGCGTCAACTGCCTACAGCTCGTTGATATAGCAACAAGCCTCTCAACTTCAGCGAGTTAAGAGGCTCATTCAGTGCGCATGAAGGGACTCGAACCCCCACGTCCTGAGACATTAGATCCTAAGTCTAACGCGGCTACCATTACGCCACATGCGCAGTGTTTCTGCCTGCAAAGTTAATACATTTTTCCCGCTTGACGACAGCCACACCCTGCGATTTAACATATTTTATCATACGCCCATACCCTTGGCTGAATAGTTACATACCCCTGCCTCACCCTTCCAAACACTCCAAACAGACAACAGCGCATAAAATTCCGCTGAATTTCACCTCATGGAGTTAGCATATTGTTTCATCTTTTTCGTATCTTTGTCAATGCGGTGCATTCCAATTTCATGCGCAGATAGCCTACGGGAAGTCTGCGCCACTGGCATCCGGTGTAGACTATAAAGAATATGGCTTCAAGAATCCAATGCCCAAAAAATAAGACGGTAAGAAATTACCTCCGTCTCACATCGACCCCTAATTTCTATTAGATGTGGCCTATAGCTGCTTATTTTGTTATCTCGTGTTAAATTTAGACACACCTTTAAGCTACATCGCCTGAATTTCGTTACCTTTGCATATGGAAAAGTTCATGTTGAATATACTCGGATGTGGTTCGGCGACACCCACGGCGCGCCACAAGCCGTCGTGTCAGGTTCTAAACTTCCGCGAATCACTGATGATGATTGACTGCGGTGAGGGTGCACAGTTAGCTGTAAGAAACTTAGGGCTGAAATTCTCACGCATCGACCACATCTTCATCAGCCATCTCCATGGCGACCACTGCCTCGGGCTTCCGGGATTGCTGAGCACCATGGCGCTACACGATGTCGGGGGCACCGTCAAGGTGTATATGCACAAAGAGGGTATACCTATTTTCTCCCGCCTGATCGACTTCGTGTGCAAGGAGCGCCCCTACACCCTCGAGTTCGTGCCCATTCCGGCTGAAGGAGGGGTGCTGCTCGACACCCACGCCATCAGCGTAGAGGCTTTTCCATTGTATCACCGGGTGCCAACGTGCGGGTTCATTTTCAGGGAAAAACCAAAGGCGCGACATGTCAAGGGCGACATGATGAAGTTCTACAATGTCTCGGTCCGCGACATTCCGCTGATTAAGCAGGGGGCCGACCTGACCCTCCCCGACGGCCGGATCATTCCTAACGCCCACCTGACCACCGACCCCACCCCGTCGGTCAGCTACGCCTACTGCTCCGACACCATCTTCGACCCCCGCGTGGCCGAGGCCGTGAAGAATGTCGACGTCATTTATCATGAAGCAACCTACATGACCAAGGAGGCGGGGCT
>JAXJVW010000122.1:0-2199 GCA_036308365.1 Muribaculaceae bacterium | reverse complement strand
GGTTACGCATCTCTCGGTAATAATAGAGATACTCCCGGACGCAGTGGAGCATGAAGTTGTCGAACAGATGCCATTGATGGTCATCCCAGTCAATGAAAAGCCGATGGCCGAAATGATCTTCTACTGAATTCTTCCCGGAGAAATAGGAGGAGAAGATTAACGGAACGAACCGGCAAACATCACTGGTGTAGCGCATGAGTGGCGAAGCTGTATCCCACGTGGTCATCAGCACGTATGGAGCAACGGTGACATCAAGAACCATCGGAAGCCTATCTCGCCGGGGAATCTCCCAAGACCCGGGACAGATGCGGTAGAATCTATCAATGGCTGGACGGGTCAGCTTGACCCCTTCAAAAATAGCGACTGTGGTCTTTTCGTCAACGGCGCATAGGTTTAAAAGACCGGCACTGTTGGCCTTCCAGTCTAAATTCGTAGGGTTACTTAACTCTGCAATGGCTCGGCAAAATAGGCTCTTACCGTTGGACCTGGCCCCTTTGGTCTCATTACAGCACACGAAACTTCGCAACCGTAGTATCCCTCCCCTTGGGAGGAGATTACAGAGCATGTAGCCTATGGCGAAACATTTCAATTTCAGTGCGGTGTCATTAATACTGGACAATCTGAGAAATTCGTAGAATTCGTTATGGCTGTCGGTGATGTCGGTCTGATCGTCGAGGGGGATGAAGGGGCGGTCTACGAATACTTCATCGGGATGATATAGGTCGGGACGGGAGATAATCATCTCGCCGTCTGTTTTGATTTTTACTGTGCAGTTCCGGAAGTGGAAACGAGCTGCAATTGAATGGTTGGTCATAAAGTGGCTATTTAAGTGTAGTAATTTTGTCGTTTTCGTAATCGTAGAACATGTCGCCAATGATCGAGGCGTACTCGTCACCTCGCTCATGAGCGGAGTCGAGGCAGAAGTCTATCCGGTCAACCTGCTGGGCGAACCGGGTGGCGATGGTTCGGATCATTCGGTCTGATGCGTGCTCGGAACTGGCAATCCGGAGGAATAACCCCTCGGACTGTACCTCTACGAGGGTGAATCCTTCGGGGAGGCTTTCTATGGCATCCACCTCGACCGAAATGGGGTTCTGCCTGGGTTCCCCGGCGGTGCATCCGGTCAGGGTGAGCAGTAATAGAATGGAAATCGGTTTAATCATGTCTGTTTTTAAAATAGTGAGGTTTGCAATAGTGATGATTCGGCTTTCAGAACGGCTTCTCGTGTCTCGGGCTGGAAGTAGTCGAGATACAGTGTCATGAACCCCACAGCGTAGAGCTGAGCTTCGCGCTGTGTCTTGAACAGTCCGTTCTCGGCGGAGGTGTGAAGCATGGACTGCCGGCCGTTCTTCCAGTATACGATGTAGCCATATACCCAGCAACCATCGGGCAACATGGAGGTGAGAATGGCGATGGATTCTTCTCGGCTGTCAGTGATGGTCCAGGTCGACTGTATATCGACGGGGTGAACGTCTTCAAGGCACTCAGTCTTGAAGGAGGCGTAGGGATTTTCGTTCTTCATACATGTTTTTTACGCGTTGATACTTATCACGGAACGTCTTTGAGATATCCATCGAGTCGAAGGCGTTGTGACGTGATTTGAGGATGGCACCACGTTTCCGGTTGAGCACCCAGGAGATAGTCTCATCGGTGGCACCGTCATTCGACAGGAGCAGCACGATGAGCATTCGAGCTTCGACGGCGGGCCAATGCCTGCCGGGGGAAAGGATTGTGTTTTTTGATACTCCGGTAACTGTAGAAACTACAGAAATTGCGATTTCGTAATCCGTCATATTTAGAATGGTTTAATGATTTTTTCTTTCTCTGGAGAGAATACGGTGAAATATTCTGCACCTCCGCTCTTATCGTCTTCGCCGATGAAGGATTCATCGGGGTGAAGTGGCTTCCAGTCGCTATAGTACATCTTGTCGGCGTTGGGTCGGTTGGTATTGAAGTCGTACCCTTTGAATTTGCAATAGGCCTGAATCTTTCCTTTGAAGTTGGTGCGTGTTACCCCATGTCCTGACGGACCGCCGGCATATTCGAAGAAGCTGGCCACGAGGTCAGCGCGCTTTTTACGCTCATTGAGGTTGATGCCGGAGGGGTCGAAGTATTCTTCAGCCCATTGGTATAGAACCTCTGACATCTCCTGACGGAGGGTTCGCAACTCGATATTTTTCATGGGCGGGGGAACTGCCC
>JAXJVW010000121.1:0-2416 GCA_036308365.1 Muribaculaceae bacterium | reverse complement strand
GATTTTTTGAATGATTCCATGTTGTAGTAGCCTGATTTACCGGTGTCGTAGGGGGCATGGATGCCGACACCTAAGTCGGCTCTGACCACAATCATTGACAGGTCGAGACGCAGTCCGACGCCGGTGCCTACGGCGAGATCCTTGAAGAATGAACCCGCCTTGAGCTGTCCGCCCGGGCGCGCGGGGTCGTTTTTGAGGAGCCACACGTTGCCCGTGTCGATGAATGTCGCTCCGTGCACCGGTCCGAAAATCGGGAAGCGATATTCAATGTTGAATTCAAATTTGAATGTGCCGGTTTGGTCGAAGTAGCCGTTTTCCTCGGTTACCGGCGGATGGTAGCTGCCGGGGCCGAGCGAGCGGACGGTGAAGGCGCGGACGGAGTTGGCCCCACCAACGTAGAACTGTTCGGCGTAGGGCACCTCGGAGGCGTTTCCGTAGGCGTGGGCCGCACCGACGGCCACACGGCTGACGAGCCAGTTGTCGCCACCCAGGCGGCGTCCGTAGACGAGTTGCGTGGTTCCTTTGACAAACTGCGAGAATGGTGTGCCGAAAAGTGTTTTCTCACCTTTTTTGCCGCAGAGTTCGTAGATGCTCCAGAAAAGGTTGCCCGCTTCCATGACAGAGAAGTTCCATGTCAGCTGATTGTCGGGCCCGAAGTTGCGGTTGTAGGTGTAGGAGTAGCCCAGCGAGGGGATGAACTGCGAGCGGAACGACAGGGCGATGGCCCGGTTGGCGTTGGTGATGGAGTCGAACTCGGGGGTTGTGTGCATCAGTTTGGTGTAGGTGAGCTTGAACGGCGTGAACGTGGCCGAGCTGTAGCGCGACGGGTTCCAGTCGTAGTTGACCGAGGTGTTGAACTTGGCGAGTTTGAAGTAGTGGGGTCGGTTGAGCAGGTCGGCGCCGAGGGTGAAACGTGTCCAGTTCAGGTTGCGGTTTCGGCGGGGGATGAATTTGGGGGCTATCAGGCGCGGGAAAGCAAGCGAGCTGTTAAGTCCCACCTCATAGGAGTTGAACACCGACGAGTGTTTTCCGCCGGAGGTTCCGGTTTGCCATTCGTAGGAGCCGGTCAGGGCCACGTTGAACTGTTCGCCTCCGCCAAAGAGGTTCCGGTTGGTTACATTGAGGGTTATCCCCGGGCCTATGTAGGAGTTTGATTTCGAGGTTGCGTTGACCTCGATGCTCGCTTCCAGAGGGATGTCGAAGGTGCACGACACGGCCACGTCGAGTGTGGGGTCGGTGGCTGTTGAGTCAGGGGCCACATCGATTGAAATGGCGTTGAATATTCCCAGGCGTGACAGGCGTGTCTGGGTCATGTCCATGGAACGGGCCGACAGGTAGCGTCCCCGTCGGAAGGTGACACATTCGGGGATGATTTCATGGCGCAACCGCGAGGGCTTCATCTGGATTATGTCGCCGCGCGAGGTGGTTATGGTGTCGGGGGTGCCACCGCCGTCGGGGCGGAATGCGTAGATGGTCACATTACCGGTTTTCCAGCGTTTGCGCGCTTCGGCCGGGGTGTTCTCGGCCATGGTCAGCCGGAGCTGGATATGCTCGGGTTTCATGAGGCTGTCGGCCAGATATTCGATGTATTCCGGGCGGAAATAGTAGTAGCCCCGGTTGCGGAGAGCGTTGGTGATTCGGTTGCGTACAACTGAAAGAGAGTCGGTGCAGTAGCGGCTTCCGGATTTCAGATATGGGTCGCGCGATGCCACGGAGTCGATGACATGATTCAGGTGGCATGAGTCGGGCAGCAGCTGAATGGAGTCGAGATTGTAGGCCGGACCGGTTATGACGGTGTAGCTCAGCGAACCCTTTTTCTTGTTTTTCCCCTGGTTTAAGGTGAAGTCGGCGTGGCCTCTGAAGTAGCCGTTGTTGTCGAGAATCTCGTCGATCATTTTGGTTCTGACCTCAGGCCTGACGTCGCTCACCAGTATGGGTTCGGATGAGAATTTACGGTAGATCCACCCTTTGAGCCCCTTTGATTCGGGGTTTATGTTGTTGTAGACCCACAGGCCTACGGGGATGCGCAGTTTCGGGGTGAAAGTGTATTTGTTCGCTTTCACGTTCACCGCCTGATGGATGTTGTCGGTCAGGCCGGAAGGAAGATTCTTGGAGTCGCCGCCGGGGTTGTAGTCCACACCCTGCAGGCCGGTGTAGAGAACTTCATCGTCAGGCACACGGCGGGTTGTGGAGCAGCTTGACAGTGCGAGGACCATCGCTATTGATATTATCAGAGCTATATTTTTCATAGTGGTGTCGCTTTTCAGTTGATGGGTTTACCTTCCTGGGGGATGATTACGTTTTGCGATTTCCGGTAGCGGCGGAACAGGTCGGACAGACGGCGTATTTTCCGTTTGTAGACGAAGCCCAGTCCGGTTTCGGTCACTTCACCTTCGAGGATGCTCTCGTAGTCGTT
>JAXJVW010000120.1:0-16877 GCA_036308365.1 Muribaculaceae bacterium | reverse complement strand
TTCCTCGAAACCGGCTACTACGACTGCGACACACCCGCGCCGACAACCGACAATAACAACAACGAGCACGAAGTGTCACAGTTCCACATCGAGGACGGTTCTTTCCTCCGAATGAAAACACTGACCCTGGGCTACACTCTCCCCGACAAACTCCGCACAAAACTCAAAATGTCGAACGCCCGTGTCTACTTCCAGGCTCAGAACCTCTTCACCATCACCAACTATTCCGGCGCCGACCCCGAAGGTCTGGGCTACCCCTACGCTCTCCCCCGCCAATACACTTTCGGCATCCAGTTCGGTTTCTAATTCCACAATTATTTTTCTCTTAAACGATATCACAAATGAAACTACATAACATATTCCTCTCCCTCGGTTGCGCCGCCATGCTCTGCGCCTGTGGCGATGACTTTCTGGAAAACACCCCGCAGGGAAGCCTCTCCGACGGTGTCATGAACTCAACCGAAGCCATCGACCTGCTGGTAAACTCAGCCTACGCCGGCCTGACCGGTTTCACCAACGAACAGGGCGACCCCTGGGTGCGCCCCACATCTAACTGGAGCTTCGGCGAAGTCCGTGCCGACAACGCCTACAAAGGTGGTGGCGGCGAAGGCGACCTCTGGGACATCCACGCCATGGAAACATTCCAGGTGCAGTCAAACAACGGCAACATCGACGGAAAATGGTTCAACCTCTACAGCCTCATCTCCCGCTGCAACGCCGCCCTCCGGGTGCTCGAAAAAGCCGACCCCGACGAAGT
This sequence comes from Muribaculaceae bacterium, assembly GCA_036308365.1. Classification (GTDB taxonomy): domain Bacteria; phylum Bacteroidota; class Bacteroidia; order Bacteroidales; family Muribaculaceae; genus CAJUPY01. Next base: position 16,120 of record JAXJVW010000120.1, on the reverse strand, counting down.
CAAAGTCAGGGACTCCCGCATAGCCGAAATGAAAGTGCTCCGTGGCCACTTCTACTTCGAACTCGTACGCCTCTTCAACAAAGTCCCCTACATGGACGAAAACCTCCCCGAATCTGACTACGTCAACGTCGCCAACGACGAATTCTCACGCGACGAACACCTCCGCCGCATCGCACAGGAAATGCTCGACGCCGCCAAAGTCCTCCCGGAACGTCAGGCCGAAGTTGGTCGCATCAACAGAAACATAGCCCTGGCCTACGCCGCCAAAGTGAAACTCTATCAGGCCTACGTCCAGGACCCACAGACCAACGCCGTAATCAGCATCAACAAGGAACTCCTCAAAGAGGTCGTCAGCCTCATCAACCAGGTCAAAGGTTATCAGCTGCTCCCTGACTTCCAGGGCCTCGACCTGATCGCAAATGAAAACGGCCCGGAATCAGTCTTCGCCATACAGTACTCTATGAACGACGGTTCCGGCGACGCCGGCCGAGTAAACTGGAGCAACCTGCTAAACTCTCCCGGCGGCAACTCACCCTACCACGGCGACGGATTCTTCCTCCCCTCGCAGGACCTCATCAACGCCTATCAAACCGACCAAAACGGTCTACCCGTCTTTGACTACCAGTCACGCCCCGACTACTCCGTAGTTACATTCATCGACGACGAACACCAAACGCTCAGCAACACAACCCCCAACGTCGACCCACGCCTCGACTTCGTCGTAGGCCGACCCACAATCACCTACAAAACCTACAAGGACTCACCTTGTCAGTCATGGGTGCGCGACCGCGGAGTCTACGGCCACAACTGCGCAAAACGTTTCTGGGTATCACCCGAATCTCCCGACATGTTCAAAGGATGGCCATGGGGCGCATCACAACTCAACTGGCAAATCATCCGCTACGCCGACCTCATGCTCTACAAAGCCGAAGCACTCATTGAAATCGGTGGCGACGGCCTCGAGGAAGCTCGCACCCTGATCAACGCCGTGCGCTCCCGCGCCATGAACAGCGAATATGTCAAGGACTTCAACGACCCAACAAAAAATGCCGCAAACTACAAAATCGGACTCTATCCCGCCGCCGGTTGGAACCAGGACTACGCCCGAAAAGCCCTCCGAACTGAAATGCGTCTGGAAAAAGCCCTCGAAGGCGAACGATTCTTCGACCTCGTCCGTTGGGGCGTCGCCAAAGATGTCATGACCGCATACTTCAAAGCCGAAAAAGACAATCGTATCTACTATGAGAACGCGAAATTCGACGACGGCGAGGAATACTACCCCATCCCCGTAGCACAGTATAATTTCTCGCTCGGCAAATACACTCAGAACCCCGGCTATCCGGCTTTCTGAAACCATTCTGATAATTTAAGGTAACAAAGATTGAACTTCCGGCGGGAGTGGAATTTATCAGGGTTTCCACTCCCGCTTTCCTTATCCCCACCCTGTCCCCAACCATCAAACATGAAAATGAACACCCCGCGCTTCCTGCTCCTCATCTCCACCCTACCGTCTCTCATCCCCGCCATAGCCGCCGAACCACAACTCTACAATGAACCCCTACCACACCCTCATTCCGAGCACCAAAACACCCCCGCAAAGAAAAAAAATTACTAACTTTGCACTTCGGGAGGAGACGCCGGACATTGCCGCAGCCCTCCAAAGCAATCAACCCCAAACCATGAACTGGATACTACTCATCACCGCCGGATGCTTCGAAACCGGCTTCGCCTTCTGCCTCGGAAAAATGAAAGGACTCTCCGGAACACCCTGGTGCCTCTGGGCCATCGGATTCATCATCTGCCTGTCACTAAGCATGATCCTCCTCTCAAAATCCGTCCAGACAATCCCCATCGGAACCGCCTACCCCATCTGGACCGGCATCGGTGCCGTCGGAACCGTAATCGTAGGAATCATCTTCTTCAACGAACCCGCCTCCTTCTGGCGACTGTTTTTCATAACCACCCTCATCCTCTCAATCATCGGCCTCAAATTCATCAACTGACGGAAAGAAAAACACACCGGTTCAAACAGTGACAGCCACCTTGCCAACCCTGGCATTGTCCATTACAACAACTTCCATGCGGAATCCATTCCACTCAACGACATCGCCGGTAACGGCAACCCGCTGAAGATGATTCATGATCATACCACCCAGCGTAGCATATGACCGAGGCTCATACAACTCCTCCTTGTCAAAATACGACAGGAAATCATAAACCGGACATCGTCCGTCAACAAGCCACCCTTCAATAGAATCACGCTTCACTATCATCGGCTCCTCAACCTCGTCAGGACAACTGCCCACAAGCCCGTCAAGGATGTCGCGCAAAGTGACCACTCCGCAGAATCCGCCATACTCATCACAGACAAGCGCCGAATGCGCCTTCCTTTTCTTGAACATGTCGAGCACATCATAAACACTCATGTTCTCAGGCACATAAAGCCCCGGCATCACATTATCCTCCAGGCTGAAACTGTCGCTGTTGAGCGAAAGAATCAACTGTTTCAATGAAACAATCCCGATAATTTCAGATTTGGAAGAATCATATACCGGATATGAGGAGTGCAACTCACGTGAAATCAAACACTTGACATCGTCAGATGTCATATTTAACGACATACTGACCACTTCTCCGCGAACCGTCATGATCGAGTCGACCCTCAGGTCGCCCAAAACAAGCGCGCGCTCCATTATATCCTGTTCCACCTCCTTGACCTCACCCCCTTCGGCACCCTCCTTGATAAGCGACCTGATCTCGTCCTCCGTAACTACCGACAATCGTTTATCAATTCTCAAAATCCTGGAAATGTACGATGTCGAAACCGACAGAATCCACACCAACGGATATGTAATTACCGACAACAGCTTCATCCCTGGTGCGACAAGTCTGGCTATGGTGTCAGCCATGCTCATACCTATTTTCTTAGGGACAAGTTCCCCCACAACTATCGACAGATATGTCACGACAGAGACGATAAAAACCTTCGACACACCCTCTGCGACGGAAGCCCCGACACCCCAGCCCATGAGCATATTCCCGAAATCATCCGCGATGGTCGCTCCTGAAAAAAGACCTGTCAGAATTCCAATCAAGGTTATCCCGATCTGCACCGTCGAAAGAAACCGCTCAGGGTCCTCCGACAGACTGAGCGCCACAGCCGCTCCCTTGTACCCTTTCTTCGCATCTGCGGACAACTTTGTCTTCCGGGCCGAAATAAGAGCCACCTCCGACATTGAAAATATGCCGTTAAGCAAAATCAAACCACAAATAATAAGTATATCATCCATACAACAAATAAATAGTTTCAGTGAATGCGCGTGTCACAAAGAGCGATATCAAATCGTCCTCTCTCTCTTGACACCACATTGAACTCATCTTTTACAACAATGAGCATGGATGTAATGTTGCACCGGAAAGAAATTCATCAACTTACGGAAAGAAAAATTCGCCGGTTCAAACAAAAACTATCCGACCAAGACAGCCTCACGATTCTCCGCGACACCACAGCCGGAGTATTAGCGACCTGCGGCAACGACATGCAACACTGACGACTCCGAAGGACTGGAAAAAGAAATAGACTCAGGATTCTCCCGTTTCCTGATGCTGGATATTTACCGCCACTTGTTCTCTATGGAGGTTCAGAAGTCCGGCATGGACGGCATAATCTCAATCCGGTTGTTCGACTGCTCAGAAAATACACGAACAATGTCACCTCGACAATCAGCAATCCGGCACCCAACTTAATCTGTAAAATTAAGACATTCCCGATATTAAACAAAAAGTTATTGCAGATTAAACGATAATGGCTAAATTTGCAGTTGTTAAATTACTGATTTACAGAGTTCGTGGTTTTAAACCGTAAGCGTTGTCTGTTACTAACAGGCTTAATTATTGGAATTATGAAACAACCATGATCTGTAATAATAAAATACGTACATGCGTTATACTAATATATCGGTTCAATGCAGATTCAAAATAAAAAGTCAATGCTGATGGGCAAATATAATATACTTATTGTTGATGATGAGGAAGCGCTGCGGTCAGGGCTTCAGACTTATCTTGAACTTGAAGGCTACAAGGTCGATACTGCGTGCAGTGCTGAAGAAGCTTTGACGCTTGAACTTAAAACGTATGACCTTATCCTGCTCGACATAATGATGGGTGAAATGAGTGGCATGGAGATGGCTGAAACATTAAAGAATAACCATTGCACGGCCGACATTCCCATAATATTCCTTACAGCCAAAGGTTCCGACGACGATATGGTGTCGGGGCTGAATCTCGGAGCCGATGACTACATATCAAAACCATATTCAATAAAGAATGTGCTGGCACGAATTGCAGCGGTGCTCCGCCGAACCTCACAGAAAAATTTCAATGGGATAACATGCGACCGCGCGACTTTAGTATGCACAGTGGATGGGAAACCCTTGAAATTGCCAAGGAAAGAGTTTGAGCTTATTGCTCTTTTCCTTGAGAACCCGGGACGCATATTCACCCGGGAGGAATTGCTTGACCGCATTTGGCCGGAAAAAAGTGTGGTTGTCGATAGGTCTGTTGATGTTCATATCACCCGTCTTCGTGGCAAAATCGCTCCTTATGGTAAAAATATCGTGAACCGTTCCGGTTATGGCTATGGCTGGCAGGATTAAATTATCATTCCACCACAAGGTGCTCCTTTCGCTCCTCGCATTATGCTGGGTGCTTCTCACTGCATTCACCATCTTTCAGTATCATAGGGAGAAGACTTACCGCTCCGAACTGATGAACATGGAGTTGCAGATGCACAATGACCGCATCATCGACGATATGGAAAAAGGTGAGACCATAGAATCAGTAGTCAACCGAATAGGCTCGCCAATACCGAATCTGCGCCTTACCTTGATTGACAAAGACGGGGCAGTGCTTTACGACAACAACGATATGACTCCGTTTCCGGAATCTAACCATAACAACCGCCCGGAGATAATCGAGGCCCGCAAAAATGGCAGCGGATATTCTGTTGGACGACATTCGCAAAGCGATGACACGGACTATTTCTATTCGGCCACACTGTTGCATGACGGCACCATCGTCAGAAGTGCCGCACCGTATGACCATATACTCCGCGATTTTCTGAAGGCCGACAGTTCATTCCTTTGGATAATGCTTGGCGTGACCATAATAGTCAGCATAGCCGGCTATTTCATTGCCCGAAGAATCTCCACAAGCATCTCCAACCTCAACGGCTTTGCTGAAAAAGCCGGTAAAGGTGAACGTATCTATGAGGACTGGGCTTTCCCTGACGATGAACTGGGCAATATCGCAGGCAACATAGTCAGGCTGTATGTGCAGAGAGACCAGAGGCATCAGGAAGCTATCAGGCAGGAGAGAGATAAAATCAGACTTAAGAAACAGCTTACGAATAATATAAACCATGAACTGAAGACTCCTGTAGCCTCGATAAAGATATGTGCCGACTTGCTGCGCGACCATCCCGAACTGCCCGAAAGCAAGAAAACGGAGTTTATCGAGAGGATATGTGCAAACACGCAACGTCTGGCATCAATGCTTGAAGATGTTTCTTCTATCACAAGAATGGACGACGGAGCAAGCGTGATAGAGAAAGAGAGCGTCAACCTGCGCACTATAATAAACAGCGTGGTTGAGAACGAAAGATTGCGTACTGACATGGAAATCATCGTCGATGTTCCCGCTATCCAGATTTTAGGAAACAGGCAACTGTTGGAATCCGTGTTCCGCAATCTCATAGACAACGCCATCGCCTACAGCGGCGGAACTGAAATCCGGATAACAGGAGAAAAAGACGGCAGATTCTGCGTAAGAGACAACGGGTGCGGTATTCCGGAAGAGCATCTGCCCCACATATTTGAGAGGTTCTACCGGGTTGACATAGGGCGCTCCCGCCAGAAGGGCGGCACGGGGCTTGGTCTTGCCATTGTCAAGAATGCTGTGGCACTGCACGGTGGCAGCATCAAGGTTTCCAATGACAGAGGTTTGCGCTTTGATTTTCGGCTTAGTTAACAAAAACGCAACAAAATATTTATTTTTACGCAACATACTATGCTGAACTTTGCAATGAACTCATTTAAACTTTTTACCGAATGTTAATTTTAAGTTCTTTCGTCAACCTTAACGAATAAAAAGTTTAAATGAGTTCAATAACAAAATTCAGCATTATATGGATCTTATTTTCCTCGGAATAGTAATATTCCTTTTCCTGTTGGCGATATTCGACCTTTCGGTCGGAGTCAGCAATGATGCCGTGAATTTCCTTTCATCGGCAATCGGTTCAAGGGCAGCCACATTCAAAAGAGTTATGATTGTGGCTTCGATAGGTGTTTTTATCGGAGCGGCGATGAGCAACGGCATGATGGACATTGCCCGACATGGCATTTTCAGACCCGAGAATCTCTCATTCTACGATGTCATCGCAATCTTCATGGCCGTGATGGTCACGGACATTATCCTGCTTGACATCTTCAACTCTTTGGGAATGCCCACCTCCACCACTGTTTCAATGGTGTTTGAACTTCTCGGCGCGACGTTTGTGGTGGCTCTTTTCAAACTTGCCTCACCTGAGAATACCCTCGGCATCGGTGAGCTGCTCAACACCGAAAAAGCCCTGTCGGTGATTCTCGGAATATTCCTGTCTGTGGCCATAGCGTTTGTCTTCGGTACAATCGTGCAGTTCATTTCCCGACTTGTGTTCACCTTTGAATATAAAAGTCGCATGAAGTGGAAAATCGGTCTGTTCGGGGGCATCGCCACCACTGCAATTGTCTATTTCATGCTTATCAAGGGCATCAAGGACCTGACGATAATGACACCCGAGCTCAAATCGTGGATAGGCAATAACACGGCACTTATACTCGGAGTGTGTCTCGTAGGTTTTACAATCATAATGCAGCTGTTGCATTTCCTGAAGGTGAACGTATTTAAGATAGTTGTGCTTTTAGGTACATTCTCGCTTGCCATGGCCTTTGCCGGAAATGACCTTGTTAATTTCGTTGGTGTGCCGCTAACCTCTCTCGCATCCTATCAGGACTATGCAGCCAATGGAGGAGGCAATCTCCACGGGTTCATGATGAGCAGTCTCAACGGCCCGGCACAGACACCGTTTTATTTCCTTGTCGGCGCCGGAATGATAATGGTGGTGTCGCTCGCCACATCGAAAAAAGCAAGACAAGTGACGCAGACCACCGTCGGTCTCAGCTCACAAAGTCAGGGCGACGAACTTTTCGGGTCTTCAAGAATCGGGCGATCGCTCGTCAGAGGAGCTATAAACACATTCTCATGGATTAGCGAAAGGACACCATCAGGTGTCAAAAGGTGGATTTCACGACGTATGGACACCAGTGTGCAGCAACCCGAGGATGGGGCCGCGTTCGACCTTGTCAGAGGGTCTGTCAACCTGATGCTCGCCGGTATGCTGATAGCATGGGGAACCTCTATGAAACTTCCGCTATCCACTACTTTCGTAACCTTTATGGTAGCGATGGGCACATCTCTTGCCGACCGAGCATGGGGACGTGAAAGCGCGGTCTTCCGCATCACGGGGGTGATCTCGGTGATAGGAGGATGGTTTATCACAGCTGGAGTTGCCTTCATTGGGGCCGGACTTGTGGTCTGCCTGATGCACATGGGGGGTGTGCCGGTGATGATTGCCGGAGGTGTGATTGCCCTTGTCATGTTGATAAGGAGCAATATACGTTTCAACAAGAAGAAAAAGGATGTGCTGAACGATACTCTTTTCCAGACCATACTTACTACTCAGGACTCTAAAGAGGTATGGACACTGCTAAGGATATACATCAATGAGAAGCAGAAGATGTTCATGAATTTCGGTGCGGAAGTGTATCGCGACGTGATAAACGGATTTTTAGGAGACAAAGGCAAACTGCTATCATCGGCCGAAAAATCGCTGGTCACTGAAAAGGACGTGCTTAAAGGACAACGGCGCAAGCTGACACTCTGTTTCAGGAAAGCATCTCCGCAGATTGCGATGGAAAAAAGCACATGGTTTCACCTGAGCAACAACATGGCCATGTCGATGACATACAATCTGCGGCGCATCAACGAGGTGTGCAAGGAACATGTCGATAATAATTTCACCCCGCTTCCCGTGCGTTTCCATGATTCGCTTTCAGGCATCCGCGATGAGATCTGCGCCATATTCAATGATGCGGCAGGGACGGTTGATGAGAATAATCCTGAAATGATTGACATTCTCAGAAGACGATGTGAGGCTGTCAAGCAGGAACTTTCACTAAATTCAAAAGAGGTCTATGACCTGTTGCAGAATGGAGACACTGCCGACATGTCCGTGGCATACGTCTATCTCAACCTCCTTCAGGAAAGTCAGGAACTTGTCACCTCTCTGCGAAAAATGTTGCGCGCCGCCGGAAAACTGAATCTTGAACCATCGCACTACCGCAGTTTTTCACATGTCAACTCTGCCAAATAACCATGCTTATGGCATCGTCTGGAATAACGGCAAGAATAATGTTGACGGTTATCTGCGCAATGGTGTCATGCACACTCCATGCCGGGAATAACGATACCGTACCGGTTAACTATATACCTAAAGTCAGTGGCAATATCAGAGTCAAGTATGAATACTCCACAGTTGACGATGCCGGGCGCTTCGCAGTCAACAATGCCCGTCTCAAACTTGACGGGAAAGTAATGCCGTGGGTCGGATACAGATTGCAGGTTGACCTGTGCAACAATGGGAAAATACGGCTGATGGACGCTTATGCCAAAATATCCCCGACTGATAGACTTGATATATTTGTGGGTCAGGAGCGGGTGCCCTTCAGTGTCGATGCATCGAGGGATCTGCATGAGTATATGTTTTCCGACTTGTCATTTGGTGCCAATTATCTTGGGAACTTGCGTAGTGTCGGCATGAAGTTCGGTTACCGATTTCTCAATAACCGCGTATATGCAGAAGCCGGAATGTTTAACAGTGGTACTACCGAAAACCAGGATGTATGGCGTGGTGATTTTACATACGGGGCAAAGATGAACTTCAAAACTGATTTAGAACTTTCTCCTCAGGTATGCTTTATGTCAAGGAAACCGCTTGACGGCATTCGCCACAATATGGCCGACATTTCGTTGTCATGGACATGCGGCAGGTTTTTCATGGAGGGCGAGTATCTTTACTGTAATTATGCAGGGAAAGCCATTCCTGATGCCCATGCCTACAACTTCATGATCGATTATAGCCTCGGTGTCAACAAGGGCATACTCTCAGAGGTGTCATTCAGAGGGCGTTTCGACGGAATGACTGATATAAGCACCGGAATTCCAGATGATGAAGGGAAAACAGGAATCGACCACAGACACCGCAAAAGAATTACCGCAGGTGTGAAGTTCGCATCAATCCGTGGTAAAGCGAGCCTAAACCTCCATATCAACTATCAGCAGTATTTCTATGGCGACGCTTCCGCTATCAGAACTGATGACAACAACCGTCTTGTGGCGATGGTTGTTTTACATTTTTAAGAAACTGTTTAAATTTATTTATCGCAGGATTTGAGAAGAATACCACTCAACCAACTCCAGTCAATAATGCAGGACAACATCAAGTCGCTCAACACAGAGCTGCCGGCATATTCGCAGATACGACGTCTCAAGATACATCACGAAGAGTTTGAAAAGACTCCGAAACGCTCCATCAAACGATTCCCACCCACTCATCACTAACATCTCCTCCCCTACACCATACAAGCGAAGCGGGCGGTTCCGATCGGAGCCGCCCGCTTCTATATCTATGTATTGGTATCGTATCAGTTGAGCTTGATGAAAGCAGGAACCCAAGCCTTAACGCTTACAGTGCCGCTTACATTACCACCGTTGATAAGATCGATGCCGTTACCTCCGATTGACACATTCGCGTCTTCTTCAGAGAAGATGCACACTACCTTGTTGCCGGTCTGCGAGTCGGTTTTGGTAATCACTTCATACTTGCCACCTTCCTGACGCTGTACGGTTCCGCGCCAAAGAGCGGGGTTGGATGCACGAGCTTTGAACACTTTGGATACGTAATCATGTACCTTCTGCTCATTTTGGTTGAATCCGGAGATACGTCCTGAAGTACGTGCCTTATTATCAGGATTGCCGTTACCGCTCTTATCTCCAATCTCGTCGCCATAGTAGAGACAAACAGGACCTGAGTAAGCTGCTGTGGCAGCATGGCGTGTCATCAATTCCTCTGGACGGCTCTTGACATCCACAAAGTCGCCTACACGTGCGGTATCATGGTTGCTGAGGAAGATAGTCGGATTGACACCGCTGTCGCGGTATCCGCGCGCGGCAGCATCGTTGGCAAGGAACCAACCGATAGAACCTACACCGGAGCCGAGATTTACGAGTTTGTCTTTTCCGTCAAAGTCCATGACACTCTTAAGACCGTCTTGCTGAGTCACAGTAATGTTTGCGGCACCAGTCCAGTCTTCGCCGACCATATAACCAAGAGTACCCCATGTCTCACCACGGTTTTTACGTTCGTTGGCAACGGCTTCCACTTCACGACGAAGGTCGTTCCAATAGTTGTGGCCTCCCTGATATACCTGATAGCACTGGTCAAGACGCCAGCCGTCAACACCACGGTTCATCCAGTAGCGTACCACTTCCTTGAAATACTCCAGCGAACCCGGGAATTGGATATTTCCTGACTCAGAACCACGCACGTTAGGTGTATTATCCCGGGTAGAAATCCACTTGCCGTTAGGTGAAGCTTGACTTACACCGCCATGATGACCGAATACGCCATCAAGTATGATGTATATGCCTCTTTCGTGAGCCTTCTTAACGAGTTCATCAAATTCAGCTTCAGTGCCGAATTTAGGGTCTATCTTGAAATAGTTTGTGCAGAAATAACCAGTAGCCTGCAGCCTTTCGCCACCTTTACCGTTGGTCGAGTCAAATATAGGTGTCATCCAAATGGCATTCATGCCGAGTTCCTTGATATAATCAAGAGCATCGATGATGCCGCGTAAGTTACCATTCTTGCGATGTCCTTCAGGACCCCACATGTCGGAGTAACCGCTTGCGCCACCATTGCCATGCTGGAACGAGCCTACCATGACCTGATATATCGACAGTTCACGCCAGTCACCGGTAAGAGAATAAACCGGTGTTGTGTCGTCACGTGTAAATGAAGCGTTGGTGGTTGTAGTTCCGACGGCATTGGTAGCTGTTACTGACAAGTTGCCCGTCGCGCCGTCAGAGGTCAGATACTGGCTTACCGAGATGTTGTTGGTGCCATTGCTGAGCGAAAGTGTCTTGCCATTGAAAGTTCCACTGATAGAGGTGGACTCATTGTTGATTACCACCGTAACAGTAGACGAACCTTTGACCGTACCTCCATTAGGAGTTATGGTGATCGAGGGCTTCTTTTCTGTGTCGGGGACAGGAGGTACGGGGTCATCACCGGTGGAATATGTACCGTCCTGATGATAGGTTGCCTTATCTACATAATCCCGGTCGCCGCCACCTATCTTGTTACCTTTTTCATGGATAATTATCTGGGTGGGGACAGATTTTCCTGATGGAACAGCCCAATACCATTTGCCATTCTTTTTGGTCATGTAGTCGCCAGGCCATGCTGTAGCCGTGGTACAATTACCTGCATCGTTCCATGCCCATACCTGAGGAGCTGAGAATGTACCGTCAAAGTACACATAATGGTCATCGTCTGAACCGCCCTTCTTGGTATAAGTAAACGACTGGACATTGCTACCGACATTGTTCTCCACATATGTTGAGAGCGTTGTGGTTTCGGCAAATGTCAGAGCAGATGAATACACGGGAGATGAAGCGGTAGCCGCACCTGAGGTAGAATAGTGGATGGGAACCCCTGCCGGATTAACAGAGAGGGTTACGGAAACACTTCCTGTAAATTCACCACCGTCAGGACTTGCCGTAACCACAGGCTTGGTGCCTTCCTGGCCCTTGGTGTAGGTGAATGTCTGCACGTTAGAACCGTTGGCATTGCTGACATAAGTCTTGAGCGTAGTTGTAGCGGTAAATGTCAGCGGTGCGCTGTAGGTAGCCGATGACGACGAGGGAGTCGAGCCATCGGTGGTATAATGGATAGCCGCACCCTGGGTTGATGCCAGCGTTACGGTCACACTTTCAGTAAATGTGGTTCCAGAGGGAGGATTGGCCGTTACGGTAGGACGTACGGGTTGCGGGCCCTGACCATGCTGGATAGTGCCGTATGGTTCAAGAAGCAATACAGGGCCTGAAGCGGCTATAGTCACTTTGCCACCTGAAACAGTAGCAGTGTTAGCAGTATTATAACCATCCATCACCTTGGCACCGTCGGCAAAATGATCGCCTACACTTACAGTATAGGTCTGACCTGCAGATGTGTTGAGCTTGATGACTACAGCATTGCTATATGCACCCTCTGAGAATTTACGTCCGTATGTATCCGAGCCGAGATCTGTCTGAGTACCGGCGCCTACCGCTGCATTGCGGCGACGGAACTGGCCGATAGTCTGCCAATGCTTGTTATCTGCATTGTCAACAGCATCCCAGTTGAAGTCGCTGCGGGTAATCATCGACTGGTCACCACCGCAGTTGCTTGACATATAAGGACGGGAAGTCTCATCACCATAGTAAATCTGGGCACCGCCGGGACAGAGCAGAAGCATGGTAGCCACTTTCTTCTGGTCACCGGGGCGATGAAGACCGGTATCATGGCTTGACACATAGTTAAGAACCTGACGGCTGTTAGAACCATTGCAATAATTGGAGTAATACTTCCAATCTTCGGTTGAGGGAGTACGTCCCTGGCTGCCTTCTGATGAATTAAACGCGAAGTTGATCATAGAGTCGAAGCCACCTTCGGTAAAGTAGCCTACATCACCGTGATCCCAACCGAAAGCCTCTCCTGTCATCCAGAACTCTTCATCCCAGTCCTTGGCATACTCATCGGCACGGTCGGAATTACGCCAGTTATTCAAAGCCTGCTTACAAGCATTTTTAAGCTGGTTCCAGCGGCTTTTTTCAAGATGCTTCGCAGTGTCACAACGGAAACCGTCGATACCGAAATATTCCACCCAGCCGGCAAGCCAGCTGACGAGGTAATCAGCAGGCGCTCCCTTGCTGTCTGTACGCCAGCTTTCGAGGTTGGGGAGACGGTAGAGGTCGTAATCGCCACCCTTTTCTACAGCCCATTTCTTCTTGAGGAACGGAGGGATGTCGACCGATGATGTACGCTCGGTAACTATGTCGGGCAGACCAGCCAGAGGCTTGGTGTAGTCGCTTCCGCCCTCAGGAGCAAATCCGGCACCTGCCGCCCAGCTGCGGTCACCGAATGCACGCACCCAAGGACCCCACCAGTTGCCCCACTTGCCCTGTTCGTCGGCATTGAAGGAAACCGGATTGCTTTCAGCCCACATCGAATAGGGTTTGCTCGAGGGAACCCAACCTGCGGTAGGAGTACCATTAAAGTTTCCGAAATCATAGTCAACGCCGTCATCAAGCGTACAGTAACCTGTGTGGTTCATGACAATATCCATAACCACGCGGATACCGCGCTTGTGAGCCTCGGTGACAAAGTTTTTCATATCCTCGATGGTGCCCATGTTGCGATCCATGTATGTCCAGTCAAGGGCATAGTATCCATGGAAAGCATAGTGCGGGAAAGCATCGTTCTTGCCGCCGGTCCAGCCGTGCATCTGCTCGTAGGGAGCTGTGATCCAGATGGCATTGACACCGAGCTTGTCAAGATAGTCGAGCTTCTGGGTCAGACCCTTGATGTCGCCACCGTGGAATGTGGCCACATCCGCATCACCCGAAAGGCGGTGACGGTGATAAGAATTGTCATTGGAAGTGTCACCGTTATAAAAACGGTCGGTAAGCACAAAGTAAATATTGGCGTTCTTCCAGGTAAAGTACTCTTCACGCACCACCTGAGGAGTCTTGATATTGACAGTGTAGGTCTTGGTTGAGTTGCCGCTTCGCACTGTGTATGTGATGACATTATCGCCGCCGTCAAGACTGGCGAGGGAGTGGTTGGTCATCGGAGCACCGTTGAAATCGATAGCAACAGTGGCATCAGAGGCAGAAGGCACTGCCGACATGGTCAGCATTGAAGCATCATCAAGCTCCACATTATATGTAGTGGTAGATGACGAGAATCCTGAGAGGATGTTGCGGCCGTCGACGCGCAACTCAAGGTCGCTCAGAGACGCATCCCCGGAGTTGACGGCAGCATAGACCGATGCACCGGCAATAATTCCGGACATCAGCATCGCCAGTTTACGGCGTATGTCGAATTTATGATTTTTCATCGTTATGTCGTAGAATATTATGCGGTTATCGCTTGATTATGATATGGTTATATACTCCTTCAGCTCCACGCAGGTTAAGCACATAAGCTCCAGGCGAGAGGTGGCTGACATCAATGGATACATTGTGGCCCGATACACTTCCGCTACCTGCATCAGCACCCGAAATGGCCACAATACGGTAGCTATCAAGTTCACGCGGCGACTCCACATTAAGAATATCCATGACAGGATTAGGCCATACACGGATGGTCAGCTCGCCGTCAGCATCTATATTGTCTATAGCAGTCAGGCTGAAGAATGTGTCGGGGAAAGGATTGGACTGATCCTGCTTCATGATGGCAAGTACGGGGTATTCCCGACCTTCCTTTTTTTCCCATTTCCATATCGAGGGGAACTGCCATCCAAGAGTGTTGCTGTAGGTAGCCTGTTGATGGAGATCGGATGAAGCTACCGAATGGTCTCCATGCTGAGTCCACTCCTGTGAAGAAGACATGCCGTTCCACGCCATATTGCCTGTCGAACGGTTTTCGGGATTGTTGTTACCTCCGAATCGTGCCACATATTCATTTGTAGAGAGCACACCTTCATTGACAGCAACCGAATTTGAGATAGAGCCGTAATTAGCTCCTACCATACCTCCGATATAATTCTTGCCGCGGATTTCACCAGTAGCATACGAGTTGCTGACAGTGCCGAGGTTCTTGCCGATCAAACCGCCGGCTGCATACTGGTCGGCAGCGTTCACGTCTGCAGTTGAATAGCAGTTTGATACAGTAGCTCCTGTGTTAAGGCCAACGAGACCGCCGGCGGCAAGCGATTTTGCATCAACGCTTCCTGATGTATAGCACTGGTCGATCTTACCTGACAGAGCGTGTCCGACAAGGATGCCGACATAAGCCTGCCCTTCGACATATGCATCTGTCACAGCTACACCCTTGATATCAGCACCATCGATGGCACCGAACAAGCCGGCAGCCTGCCCAAGAGCTGTCTGCGATACCGAAAGGCCTGAAATCGTATATCCGTCACCATCAAAATGAGCCTTGAAGGGTGAACCAATCGAACCGATAGTCAGTCCTGCAGGAGCATCTATATTGGCTGTAAGTTTGAGATAAACATCCTGAGCCCAGTCCGCAGGATACTCGGAAAGGTCTTTAAGGTCCTTGGCAGTCGAAAGGAGGAATGGCGATGCGGCAGTGCCCTCACCTCCCGAATAAGCCGTCGCACGGCCTTGCGCGACGCTGATTTTGGTGTCATCGGTCTGAGCACCGCTTTCTGTACGTGCGATGAAGCACAATTCGGTCAGACCCTCCATCTGCGAGTCGGTCAGACCATAGAACTGCTGTATGTTATCAATGCGAATCTGATAGCCGCCGTTGGAGGCCGTCATCTTGAATTTGGCATTGATAGCATCAGCCCATGCGAAAGGTGAAACCTCGGCACCTGATACTATACACCATGTGTAGGCGTAGACATCATTGCCCATTGAATTGGTGGTGACTGTTACTGTCACAGGCTTATTTGTCACAGCGGGCGAAGGATCCGACGAAGCGGAGGCCTGCTGTCCGTCAGCCCAGCATACCGAGGGCAGAACAAAAGCCATCAAAGCAAGAAATAACTTTGACTTCATGAAAGTGAAAAAATGTAAGATTAATGATTAGGATTAATTGTTTAGTCATTATTAGAAACTGTTTAAATTTATTTATCGCAGGATTTGAGAAGGATTGTCATTTAGATTTTTAATCTTGATGAAGGAGTTCAGGGGCTCCTGAATGACTGAATCAAGATTATAAATATATTGA
>JAXJVW010000119.1:0-10858 GCA_036308365.1 Muribaculaceae bacterium | reverse complement strand
TTAGACGCCCCGGCAATAGTGAAATTTTATAATGAACTCATTTAAACTTTTTACCGAATAAAAAGTTTAAATGAGTTCAATATGGGGCCTTAGGCCCGGTCAGGGACAACTACGGATAAACCACCCGTTAACCATGGATCAAATGAACCACAGCCCTGCGGTCCTGGGCAGCTGTGGGATAAGCGTCAGTAACGCCTTTGCCCACCGCCTTGATATGACTTTCCTCAACACCGTGAGCCACGAGATAGTCAGCCACGCTATCAGCTCGTTTCTGGCTGAGCGCCAAATTATAATCAGCTGATCCGCTCGGGTCGGCATACGCTTCTATCACCACGTCATCGCCACTCTTTTTGGCCTCCTCGGCCACCTGATTAAGGGTAGCATTGTCAGTGATGGCTGTGCCATTCAACGGAAACATGTAAACCACATCATCTTCAGCGGCGGCCACTGCTGAACCTGCGTCATTCTGCACCTGACCATTCACGACCGAAACGGTTCCATCGGCTTTGGCTGCATCAGTGGCGACGGCGTTTGAAGCATCTGCATCAGAAACATAGTCATCAGGAGCGGCCACTATCTCCTCAGCGACATAAGCCTCCTCCACAGGCACATAGGCATAGCGGCTTGCGCCATCCGATGCGCCGATATCGGCCAATCGCACCTCATTTCTGCGGTCGAGGCCTCCATAAATTCCTATTGAACACAACATAACCGCCAAAGCGATCAATCCCAGAGAAGTCCACACAACCCATGGACTGCTTCTTTTGGACACAACCGGCTCAACCGGAGCCTGGTACTCTGAATCATGCTCAGCTATCTCAAGCGGTTCCTTGTGCTGAGGCAGACGATGTTGAAAATCATTGTTTTTCATAGTGGTAAGTATTTAAAATTATGAACTTGTCAGTTCCGCTACTTTACCATGATAAACAATTGAAATTGAGAAATGTATGGTTAACGTGTGTTAAGTGTGAATCAAATTTATTCGCAATGAGCATACCGACAGATTGTGCTGACCAACCCGCCGACATAACAAAACCGCCGGTTTCAATCAATCATGATGGTAAGGCTCACCACGCAGAATTGTCATTGCCCGATAAATTTGCTCCACGAAAAACAGGCGAACCATCTCATGTGAGAATGTCATTTTCGACAACGAGATCTGTCCGTTGGCACGGGCATATACCTCAGGCGAGAATCCGTAAGGGCCACCAACGGCAAAGACTATGCGTCCGGCAACGTTGACCATCTTGTTATCGATGAACTGGGCGAACTCGCGCGATGTGTACTGACGTCCACGTTCGTCGAGCAAAATAAGCGTGTCGTTAGGTTTCAGCTCCGACAGCAACGCCGCTCCCTCAAGCTGTTTCTGCTTCTCGAAGGTGCCGTTCTTTGGCATTTTCACATCAGGGAGCACTTTCAGCTCGAAAGGCACATAATGTCCAATACGTTTGACATACCTGTCGATACCCTCAATCAGATAATCAGTTGAGGTTTTCCCAATTACCGTCAATAATAGCTTCATCTTTCGCAATATCGTTTTTTTTCAATTTATTCCATTTTCCGCTGACCAGTCGCGCCAGGAATATCAGTCCGCGGAAACAGAGTTCGGCACACATGGCCATCCACACCCCTTTCAAACCGAATGAGGGTGCCAACAACGCCGCCAGGGGCAATCTCACCAGCCAGATGCTGCCGAAATTCATGAACGCCGGAAGCATGGTGTCACCCACCCCCACGAAAACCCCATAGGCCACGATCGATGCGGCGAACATGGGTTCGGCCCATGCCTCGATGCGCAAAATCTCCGTACCTAAGATGCGGATTTCCTCAACGGGGGTCATCAGATTCATCATGAAAGGCGCGGCAAGCCACATCACCACACCCATCACGGACATCACAACCACACCGAGCCCCACGGTGATGTAGCCGAACCGCTTTACCAGATTACGCCGGCCCGCTCCATGGCTCTGCCCAACAAGTGTGGTGGCGGCGTCACCTATACCGTAGCCCGGCATGTAGCAGAGACTCTCGGCGGTGATAGCGAACGCGTTGGCGGCAATGGCCACGACCCCGAGCGGCGCAACTATTACCGTGACCGCTATCTGAGCACCGCAAATGACGGCATGTTCCATTGTCATAGGCGCACTAATTTTCAATGCTTTACGCAGAATAGTGGCATCCGGACGATAGCTTCCCCGTTCTCCGACGATTCGCAAATCGGGCTGACGAAACATCAGGAAATAGTTCATCAGCAACGCCGTGATTATTTCAGCGATGACAGTACCGAGGGCAGCGCCTATAACCCCTAAGTCGGCTCCGGGAATCACCAGGTTCATCCCCCACAGCGAAATATGGTGGGTCGGGAAAATGAGCACGAAGTTGAACACCACATCCATAATAGCCATCAGCACGTAGAGCATACCCGGAGTTTTCATATCGCCCACGCAGCGCAACATGCCACTGGCCAAAAAGTTGATAGTCAGGAACGGCAACGCGGCCACGAATATCAGAAAGTAGGAGGTCGACTTGGAACAGATAGCGTCGACGCCACCTAACCAATGTGGCAACGGGAAAGCCACGCAAACTCCTATCAGAGCGACGATCGCGCTGAAAATAAGCGAGGTTGTGACACCCTGCCGCAACACCCGGCGCGCCCCTTCGAAATCTTTGGCGCCCACTTTATGGGCCACCTGGACGGAGAACCCCATGGTCATGGCGGAACATATGCCCCAGAACAGCCACAGCGAGGTCGACACCAACCCGATCGCGGCGGCATCGTCGGCACCGAGCTGACCCACCATCGACGCGTCGATATACTGCATCAGGATGCTCGACAACTGCGCGACTATGGCCGGAAACGCGAGCTTAGCCGTCAGCGAAATCTGATCGCCGAACGTGAGTTTCTCCCCGTTCTGAATCTGTTTTATGTCAGCCATCAGCGGTTTTGTTTCAACTTGTTCAATCCGTGAATCATGCGGTCGAGCCCTTCGGCGAGCATCGCACGCGAGGTCGCTATGTTAACACGGATGAAGCCATCCTTTCCATACATTTCTCCCGCGTTGATCCACACCTTGTCATTATCGAGCAGATATTGCTCAATGTCATCCGACGTCATGCCGAGCGCCGTCACATCAATCCACGGCAGATAGGTGGCCTCGAGCAAGGTAACCGTGGTCCATGGCAACTCACGGCTGAGGCGCTCACACATATAGCGATAATTATCCCACAGATAATCAATCAGTTCACTGAGCCATCCCTCTCCTTCGGTGTAAGCGGCAATCAGACCTGCGACCCCGAAAGGATTGACGTCGCACACCTCGTTGTCATTGATGGCACGGTCAATCAACGCTCTCTTCGCAGGGTCTTTACATATGATGTTGGCTATCTGCAACCCGGCGGTGTTGAACGCCTTGCTCGGCGAGTTGAGCGTCACCGACGGAGCGTCACTGGCCACGGCGAATGGAGTGAACCTGAATCCGGGCATCACCAGCTCGCAATGAATCTCGTCAGAAACAACCGTTACTCCATACTTCTTGCACAGTTCACCCATTCGACTCAGTTCTTCGGCCGTCCAGCAACGTCCCGCCGGATTATGCGGATTGCAGAGCAGCAGAATGGAGTTGGACGGGTCTGCGAGCAACCGCTCCAGATTATCAAAATCAATGGCATATGTGAATTTTCCGTCGGGTAGACCAACGGGAACAAGGTCATTCTCCACAATGCGGCAATGATTGTTACGTATCGACGAGAAAAAACAGTTGTAGACAGGCGTCTGCACTATCACTCCATCACGTTCAGATGTGGTCAACCCCTTGATAGTGGCCGAAATAGCGGGCACGACACCCGAGGTGTATATCACATCCTCACGGTCAAAAACCAATCCATGGCGACGGCTCATCCATGACATCAACGCGCGGTAATAGTCATCAGTCACTTTAACATAACCGAAAACACCGTGAGCAACCCTCTTTTCAAGGGCCTCGACAATGGCCGGAGCGGTGCGGAAATCCATGTCGGCCACCCACAGAGGAATCACGTCGGGATTTTCAGCGGAATCCCATTTATACGACCCTGAGCCACGACGGTCAGGAATGTTATCGAACCATTTTTTCATCTTTTTACGTTACAATGTTATTGAACTCATCTCAATTATTTGACGAATTACATGAGCTCATCAACAGGAATAAGCCAACGAACCGCTTACCCCCGAAATCATCAATAGAAAACAACAGGCGCGCCAATAATGTTGGCGCCGCCTGTTGCAAGATATTTCGCATTTTGTTTATGCGCCCTCGCCCCGTGTGATGCGTCTCACCGTGGCGGCTGCGTTGAAACAAACAAAATGTGGTTGAAGTTCAACGATTAGAAATTTGAACCCGCACAGGCATGGAGCCTGACAGGTTTTGACCCACGGAAAAGGTGCTTATTTCTCAAATTTCTTCACGATGACGGTAGCGTTGTGACCACCGAAACCGAAAGAGTTTGAAAGAGCGGCACGCACGGTGCGTTTCTGCGGTTTGTCAAAAGTGAAGTTCAGGTTGTAGTCAATGTTCTCATCGGCATCTTCCGGATCGTGGTTGATGGTGGGTGGAACAATATCTTCCTGAACAGCCTTCACACTGAACATAGCCTCGAGCGCTCCGGTGGCACCGAGCAGGTGACCGGTCATTGACTTGGTTGAGCTGATGTTGAGTTTGTAGGCATCCTCACCGAAGACATCCACGATAGCTTTCACCTCAGAGATGTCACCTACAGGTGTTGATGTGCCGTGGGCGTTGATGTAGTCAATGTCGGCTGTAGTCATTCCGGCATCCTCGAGAGCGTTTTTCATAGCGAGTTTCGCACCGAGACCTTCGGGATGAGTTGCAGTGATGTGGTAAGCGTCGGCCGACAGACCACCGCCGGCAACCTCTGCATAGATTTTTGCACCGCGGGCCAGAGCGTGTTCCAGTTCTTCAAGCACCAGAACCACGCCACCTTCACCAATCACGAAACCGTCGCGTGATTTGCTGAACGGACGTGACGCGCGCTGGGGATCGTCGTTGCGTGTTGACAGGGCGTGCATGGCGTTGAAACCACCAACACCCGCGGGGAACACGGCAGCTTCGGCACCACCGGTGATGATGGCGTCGGCTTTACCCAGACGGATGAGGTTGAACGCATCAATGATAGCGTTGTTTGATGATGCACAAGCCGACACGGTTCCGAAGTTCGGACCATGGTAGCCATACTCCATTGACACATGACCTGAAGCGATGTCAGCAATCATCTTGGGAATGAAGAAGGGGCTATATTTGGGGCCTTTGGCCTTGTTGGTGGCATAGTTTCCGGCTTCTTCCTCAAAGGTGTGGAGACCACCGATACCGGCGGCGATGATGACACCGATACGATCTTTGTTGATGTTGGGGTCATTATCTATACCTGAGTCCTTTATCGCCTGAACTGACGCCGCGAAGGCATACTGGGCATAGAGGTCGAGAGCGCGGCTTTTCTTACGGTCGAAATACTCCTCGCCGTTGAAACCCTTCACCTCACAGGCGAATTGTGTTTTGAAGAGGGAAGCGTCAAAATGGGTAATAGGGCCGGCACCGCTAACACCTGCAAGGGCATTTTTCCATGTGGTTTCAGCGTCGTTACCGATGGGGGTAATCGCACCGAGACCTGTTACTACTACTCTTTTAAGTTCCATTATCAGGATATGTTTTTGTTTTTTCTTGTTTATTTAAAAATAACAATAAGTAACTGACTCAATTGGGAATCAGTTACTTATGTTAAGAGAAGGTTATTCTCTATTATTTTTCAGCAACGGCTGCTTCAACGTACTTGATGGCATCACCAACGGTTGCGATGGTGTTTGCTTTGTCTTCGGGAATTTCGATATCGAATTCCTGTTCAAGTTTCATAATCAAGTCAACTGTTTCAAGGCTATCTGCACCAAGGTCGGTGGTGAATGATGCGGTTTCAGTTACTTTTGATTCTTCGGCACCAAGAAGATCAACGATGATTTCTTTTACTTTTGATGCAACTTCTTCTGACATAGTTGTAAAGTTTATTAATTAATAATGCAAATATATTTTCAAAGTTTAGCGTCACGCATTGCAAGAAAGCAGTTGACACATTTCAGGGTGCAAATTTACAAAAACTCTTTGACATTCTGAAATATCTGTACTAATTTTTCTTAACAGAGCCGCTTTTTTATGGTTTTTCCTTAATATTTTTCACATTTTCAGCCTTGATGCGACGGGCGAAGCAGGTCGTTGACGGTTTTGACGGGGTTGAACGTCGCCACGGGCACCTCAACGAAGATGGTGTTCCAGTCGCTCATAGCTCCGTTCCACAGCCCGGGAAGTTCCAACGCTTTGAGTTCGCGCCCATGAAGCGATTTCGAGGAGATGAACCCGGTGTCGGGATCGACATATTTGGTGAGGTCATAGCGTTTACCCTCGCAGTCGCGGATGTAGCAAACCAGATCCACGGGGTTGAAATGGGTGGCCTCGCTCATCATCCGGCAATAGTCGCCGTTGGCGGTGTCGATCTGCGAGCTTTCGAGAATCTGGGGTGAGAAGGATCCGTCGGGGTTACGGGCTATGTAGGGACCTCCGCCGGGTTCGCCTTCGTTGCGCACCATGCCGCAAACGCGCAGGGGACGGTCGAATTTACGTTTCATGTAAAGGGCAAGGTCGGTCTGGTCCATCTCGGCAAGGCGGTCGTCATGAATGCCGAGGGTGTTTCGCATGAAGCAGAGCATCTGACGAAGATCGTCGCAGGTGTATTTACCACCGCTGAGCATTTTATGATACAGGGCTATGCGGTCGTGGGCCTCGATGAGCACTCCGGCAATCACCTGTTTATATTTGATGGTGGCGTCGCGGAATCCGTCGGGCACAACATTGTCGATGTTTTTAATGAACACTACCTCTGACTCTATGTCGTTGAGATTCTGAATGAGCGCACCGTGGCCACCGGGACGGAACACGAGCTCACCATCTTCGCGGAACGGAGTGTTGTCGTTGTTGGCGGCGATGGTGTCGGTGCTCGGTTTCTGCTCGCTCAGCGACACGTTGATTTTCACGCCACGCTGTTTTTCTATCACAGGTATGGCCTCACCGAGTTTATCCATGAACAGCTGACGGTGGTTACCCGACACGGTGAAATGCAGATTGACCTCACCGTTTGCCTGTGTGGCGCTCTGTGCTCCCTCAACCATCTGTTCTTCCACCGGGGTGCGGGTCACTCCGGCTTCCGGATAGGCATGGAAGGTCAGCAGCCCTTTGGGGAGGTTTCCATAGTTCAACCCCTCGGGGCGGATTATCGCGGCTATCACCTTTCGGTTCTCACCATTCGACATCAGAGTGTCAACATCCTGCCCGTACAGTTTTTTCACCGCTTCGTTCAGTTCGGTGTAAAAGGCGAGTTTCTTTATATCTTTGAGAAGTTTCGCCACGTCGGACTCTTCGGCCGGAATGTCGGTGTCACCGTCGGCAAAAGCGAACAGGGACTTGAACATACGCGAAGCGGCACCCGAGGCGGGCACAAACTTGGTCACATGTCCACCGTTGGCCAGATAGGCGTTCCACCGTGCCATTGCCTGTTGCTGGGCTTCGTCGTCAAGGGCGAGTATGCCGTTGCCAATACGGGCTGCGCCGTCAAGCTCCAGAAACGGAAATCCGGTGACGAATCGTTTCAATTGTTCTTCCACTTGCTCGGGAGTGATCCCCTTTGCAGCAAGTGTTTCTTTGTCATGGTCTGTCATATTTTTCGTGTTATGTTAGGTTTCTTTAGTTTTTCATAGGTTTGAACGTTCTCAACGCCCCATCTGTTTAAGCAGATTGTAGGAGGCTACCACACCGAGTTCTCCGGCCTTCGACAAGTCGCTGATTCCTTTCTCTTTCTGCCCCATCTGCAGATAGGCGAATCCGCGGTTGTAGTAGGCTTCGCCGAGATCGGGCTTGAGCTCTATGGCTTTCGAGAAGTTCTGTATGGCTTGTGTCATGTCGCCTGTCTGAGCCAGCATGACTCCTTTGTTGTAGTAGGCAAACGGCATTCTTGGCGACAGTTCGATCAGCTTGTTGTAGTCCTCGAGAACCTTACCCATTTCGGCGCGCAACTTGGCGTTGACAACAGCATATGATTCTTTGGAATCGCTGACCGACGGCTGGGCGTCGCGCTGGGCCAGCGACAGTTTATAACGGGCCACTGCCCTCATCAGATAGGCCGGTGCAAGGTCGGGTGTGAGGTCGATGGCACGTGTGAAATCCTCTATGGCTTTAGCGTAATCGTGGGTCGACACGAAGTCCATGGCTCTACCGAAGTAATCGATCGAGCGCGGGGTGTGGGTTGAGATGTATGAATTGTAGTATTCGATTGAATTGAAGTGTTCGTTGATGGCATCCTCATCGTCGACCATAGCCTCGCTGTCGGTCACCATGAGCACACGGCGCAGCGCACGGGTGGAGTTGATCTCGTCGACCTCCTTAATATAATAAGGTGTCTCATGGAGCTGGTTGGTCGAAGCATAGTACGACAGAGTGAACGGCTGACGCAGCTTGGCCTGGATCTGACGGTCCTGCACCTTTCCACGGATCGATTTGTTGTTATATTCCTGCTCTATGTCATGGTCATTTTCAATGGTGAGCAGTGTTGAGAAGCGGCTTTTGGTTAGTTCCTCGGGATCGGCGGGTTTGGGATTCTCCGCAGTTTCACCCGCCTGGCGCTTAATCTCCTCTGGGGTCTGATTCTCGAGTTTTTTCACTATCGACATGGCCTTGCGGTAGTCGGCCTCGGCTCTCCGTTTGTCACCCATCTTGTCATATATCTGGAAACGGGTCAGCAGGGCTCCGTCGTAGTCGGGGAATGCCTCGACCACACGGTCTATGTCAGCAAGTGCGTTTTTATAGTCGCCTGTCTCGGAATAGAGCATGGAGCGGTTGAACAGCGCGCGATAGTCGTTAGGGTCCATCGATATGACCTTCGAGAAGTCGGCTATGGCCTTGTCGTTGTCATGCACTTCGGCACGCAACAGTCCCCGGTTGAAATAGGCCACGTTGTTGGTCGGGTCGAGACCAATGGCATAGTCATAGTCGGCCATGGCCCCGAAGTAGTCATCGAGGTTATAGCGCAGGAACGCCCTGTTGATGAAGAATCCGGCGAACTTGGGTTGCAGCTTGATGGCTTCGTTCATGTCGGCCAGCGCACGGTTGTAGTCACGCTCGCGCTTGATCGAGATGTCGGCGCGGAGCACGTAGGCGTTGACCAGATTCTTGTTCAACTCGGTGGCGCGGTCGAGGTCGGCCAGCGCCGCCACCGTGTCGCCGGTGAGTATATTGAGACGGGCGCGCCCAACGTAGGCGTTATCATAATTGGGATATTTCTCGAGCAGCCTGCCGAATGTCTCGCGCGAGCCTTCGTAGTCTTCGAGGTCCTGCTGGGCAAGGGCCTTGTTGAACATCAGCCCCTTGTTGTAGGGGAGCAGTTCGAGCGCTTTGTCGTAGTCTTTCACCGCTTCGGAATATCGTCCCATGTTCTGACGGGCCACACCTCTGACTTCATAGGCGTCGGTGATGAACGGATTGCGCTCAATAGCCTCGGTAGCGTCGGCCTCGGCTCCCTGGAAGTCTTCCAGATTGAGCTTGGCTATCGACCGGAAAAAAAATGGCTGGGCAAGATAAGGCTTAGACTTTATAACTTGGTTGAAATACTGTATGGAGAGCATGTAATCCTCAAAATAGAGCGCATTCTGCCCCACCCTGAGCACCTGTTCGGTGTTGATCTGCGCCACGCCACAGCAGGCCACGGCGAGCGTCAATGCAATCAGTGTCAGCAGCCTTTTCACTTTTCGTCGGGGAATTTATCGGGGAAACTGAGTTCTACGGGCTCACGACGCATAGCGCGCACAATCATGTAAACGCCTAACAATATGAACGGTACGCTCAGCCACTGTCCCATGTTGAGCATCATGTCGCGCTCAAACTCTTCCTGGGGATTCTTTATGAATTCTATCAGGAACCGGCTTAGGAACAGAACGGTCAGGAACACGCCGAAAATCAAGCCTGGACGACGCTCGGCGTTACGCTTCCAGTACATCCACATCAACAGACCGAACAGCGCCAGGTAGCACAGCGATTCATAGATCTGGGTGGGATGACACCCCTGGCCGCTGTACAGCACCTGCCATTCATGCGACCTGACGAACATGAAACCCCACGGAAGATCCGTGGCATGACCGAATATCTCGGAATTCATCAGATTACCGAATCTGATAAGGGCGCCGACAAGGGCAATCGGTATGACAAGTCGGTCGAATGTCCAGAGCGGACTGCGACGTGTGGTGAACCATGAGAAACAGAGCACTCCGAGAATAACCCCAATGGTGCCACCGTGACTCGCCAGCCCTCCTTCCCAAATCCGGATTATCTCCTCGGGATGCTGGCTGTAGTAGTCCCACGCATAAAAAAACACGTGACCCAGCCTGGCCCCTATGACGGTGCCGGCCATGGTCCACAACAACAATATCCCCAGCCATCGCTCGGGAGCCCCCTCATGGCGGAATATTCGCTCCTCTATCTTATAACCGAGTAAAAAACCTATGGCGAACATCAATCCGTACCACCGGATTGAAACCACCGAATCTATCAACATGGGATCAACGTCCCACACTATGGCATTGTGCAGCATAACCTGTTTATCCTTAATATTTCTTTCACGGCATGCGTCATGCATGTCCGTCATATCCTCGCAAAGCTTCTGAAATGGCCGTTCCCACCGGTCGACGCCACTCATGGCAACGGACGCTCAATGGCGAGGTGCGACCCCTTCGCGAACATTACAAAATTAATCAAAATTATCCTATCCCAACCAC
>JAXJVW010000118.1:0-6612 GCA_036308365.1 Muribaculaceae bacterium | reverse complement strand
GCTCTGAACAACAAGACTAATAAATCAATTTCAAATCAAAAAATCAATGTTCTCTTGTATTTAACTAAATACTAATATTTTAACCGCAGTGGTTGGATTTTTATCGCACCACTACTAATGTGTCTTCTAACCTCCATTCGTGGGTCTAAATCGTTAAGAATATCGACTTTCAATGTAGCAGGTATAATGATTTTACAAAGATTGTCATTTCTGTCTATCAGCGATTCTACATTATCCAAAAGGTATTTATGAGGTATGATTGATATAAATCCTGATTGCCTGAGTCGCCTAAGTCGTGCCAGTGGGAAGCCCGATATGCTTTTTAATGGTGGTATCAAATCGAATTCTTTACATACCATCATAGGTTCATCAATTTCAAAAGGAGACCTATTAAAAGGAATGGAGTTTGATAACTGACGTGTGGATAATATCCATAATGCCCCATCTGTATCAAGATTTTCTGAACAGGCAAACAATATAGCCGTATGGAGAGAAGCAGACCAATCGAGTAAATTACATGGAAATCCAAGATGTCTCAACATGGTGAGAATGAAAAAATCATCATTCTCCTTTCCTGGCTTATATGATAGAGTTCCCTCGTCTATAGCAGATGTCTTGAATCGCTGGAAAAGTTCCATATACTTTTCCCAAACTATGTTATCGTAGTTAATTTCTCTACGTAGTAACCGAGAGAGTGTCGTTTGTAAAGGCCAGGAAGCATTAGATTGCCCTCGGTACAAGAATTTGTAACCCGACATTCTGTGCCGAGCAATTTCAGTTTCAAGTTGATACAAATCCTTAACCGTGCGGATTAGTTGCATAAAAAACACTGCCGCCGGGCTCACCTCGTTGGCGATTGATTGGTTTATAAAGAAAAAGCGTGAGAGCCGTACTTGTTGCTCGTCCCACTTTCAGAGGCTCTGGTAATGCCCATCTCTGTTGAACGAGCAAACAACGCAGAAGCCTCACGCAGAATATGCTATGCGCCCATACCCAACGCTCACGCGCTGAATTAGGACGGATTATACATATCCACTAAGACATCTACTGTTTGCTACATTCTTGACAGAGATTGAAATTTACCAGATTTCTGAAAGTCAAGAAAGAGCGTCGAGTAAACGCTTTTCGTATGTCTTTACCAAGGCAAAGCGCCATGGCGATAACTGCCGACCCACCCGCATTGCCCTTGACCGGGCTCCTGCGATGCGGTCTGCGACCGCAAAGTTACAAAAAATATTTCAGTAGTACAATTGAATGCTCATAATCGGGCTGTTAAAAAGCCGCCGAGACACGTAAATCTCTCGGCGGCTTCGGTGTTAGTGGTGCATATTGGGACCTTTGCGCATCTGGGCTTTGAGTTCTGCTGTTCCTTGAATTTGCGTTTGGCTTCTTCGATGCTGAGGCCGGGGTGCATTTTGAGGAAGTGCGCGAAGTCGTCGGAGAGGTCTACGCCAAGCACCATGTTGGTGTTGTCTGCCGGTTGGTTTCCGAGTGATGGTGCAGATGGCTTCAACGGGGGATGGACAAAGTTGAACCGCATCCTGATGGCCGGGGGGATGACCATGCTGGGTGCGGTTCTTATTGTGGGTTGAACTGTTTTAGTTCAATGTGGAGGGGGCAGAGCGGGACGGCGGGTTATGCGGTTACTCTTTCGAGCCATTTAACCATGCCGAACATTGTTCCCATTGAGATGAGGCAGACAATGAGGAACACGCTCCAGCATACCCACAGTGGGTAGGCGTTGTACATCAGCGGACCGATCCAGAGCAGGAGGTTGCCGAGGGCTGTTGCTCCGAGCCAGAGACCTTGGCAGAGGCCTTGCATGTTTGAGGGGGCTACTTTCGACACGAATGAGAGTCCGAGGGGTGAGATGAACAGCTCGGCTACGGTCAGGAAGAAGTAGGTCAGGATGAGCACCCATGGGCCTGCTTTGAGGGCTGTTGCCTGCTCAACGTTCATTTGGTTGAATTGTTCGGCTGAGGGATAGCCCATGAAGTAGGAGAATGCTGCCAGGAAGAGGAATGCGACTCCGGCGATGCCCATACCGATGGCGATTTTGCGGGGTGTTGATATTTCTTTTCCGTTTTTGCTGAGGATGCCGAAGATGAGCATGATCAGGGGTGTGAGCACGATGACGAAGAATGGGTTGACGGCCTGCCAGATTTCGGGTGCGATGGATGAGGTGTCAACGAAGTCGCGGGCGAACAGTGAGAGTGATGTTCCGTTCTGGTGGAATGAGAACCAGAAGAATATCACGATTCCGAGCACGGCGAACAGGGCGAGCATGCGCTGTTTGAGTTCTTTGGCTGTCTGTGCGGCCTGTTGTTTTTCTTCGGTTGTGGCTTTTTGTGTTTTTTTGGTCGCAGCGGGGTTGGGGAGCCCTTTTTTCGACACGATGAAGATGGTGAGCGAGATGAGCATGGCCACTACTGAAGCCCAGAATGAGAAGTGGATTCCTTCGTTGAAGACTTTGAGATATTGTGTGCAGAATTCAGAGACGTTCTCGGCGTTGCCACCAACTTGTGTTATCAGGGCGTAGAGGTTGTTTGCGTCCTCGGTTGCCATGGAGTCGGTCAGTGAGAGGTATTTGTGGGCGAGGGCCGGGAGCTGTGAGTTGTACTGGAGTTCGTGGGCGTTGAGCCACCATGAGCGGAGCAGGGGTGCGATGAAGGGTGCGATGAGACCTCCGATGTTGATGAACACGTAGAAGATCTGGAAGCCTGAGTCGCGCTGTGAGGCGTATTTGGGGTTGTCGTAGAGCTGTCCGACGATTGCCTGGAGGTTTCCTTTGAAGAGGCCGTTACCGAAGGCGATGAGGAAGAGCGCGACGCATGTCACGGGGAGGAGCCATGACTGGTTTTCGGCTGTTGAGAGCACGGGTACTGAGAGGATTATGTAGCCTGTCATCATGACGATGAGGCCTGAGATGATTGTTCCTTTGTAGTTGTGTGTTCTGTCGGCAATGATACCGCCAACGAGGCTGAGGAGATAGATTCCGGCATAGAAGAATGAGTAGATGAGTGTACTTTTTTCTTCATTGAGTCCGAATTTTGAGCAAAGGAACAGGACGAGCACGGCGTTCATGATGTAGTAACCGAAACGCTCGCCCATGTTGCTGAGGGCTGCTGGGATTAATCCCTTGGGTTGGTTTTTGAACATTTTTTAGGTGTTTTTTATGGTTAATACTTATTTCGAGTTTAGTTTTTCTTTTTCTTTGAATGCGATGGCGTAGAGTTTCATCTGTTTGACCATTGCGAGCAGGCCGTTTGAGCGTGTCGGTGAGAGGTGTTCGGCCAGGCCTATCCGTGCGATGAAGTCGAGGGGCGCGTCGATGATTTCCTGTGGGGTGTGGTTTGAGAGTGCTTTTATGAGCAGTGATATTATTCCTTTGACGATGATTGCGTCGGAGTCGGCGGTGTAGGTTATTTTCCCGTCGTTGTAGTCGGCGTTGAGCCACACTCGGCTCTGGCATCCTTCGATCAGGTGCTGTGGTGTGCGATATTGTTCGTCGATGGGGGGGAGTGCGTTTCCGAGGTCTATGATCAGGGCGTAGCGGTCCATCCAGTCGTCGAGTTCGGAGAATTCGTCGATTATTTCTTGTTCGGTTTGTTGTATGGTGTTCATTTTATGTTGTTTTTATTCGTTGTAGATGAGGTTTGCAATGGTTTGTCCGACTATCCGGATGGTTTCGGGGTCGATGTTTTCGGCTGTGTCACTGAGTGTGTGCCATGTTGGGTTGAACGATCCGGTTTGGGGATTTTTGCTTTCGATTATGTCGATCGCGGGGATTCCGGCCTGGTTGAGTATGCGGTGGTCGTCGGTGATGGCGTTGCCGGGGGTGTTGGGGAAACGTTGTGAGAATCCGCTTTTCCGGGCGACGGCCCACACGTGGTCGACGATGTCGGGGGCGTAGTAGTCGGAGAAGTATTCGCGGTGGAATTGTGCGTCGCGTCCGCCGACCATGTCGAGCAGAATGGCGTAGCGGGGTTTGACTCCGTTTGCATACGGGAGGTTTTTGACGAAGTGTTGTGTGCCCAGACACCATGAGTTGTCGTCGTCGGCTGTGCCTGAGTCCTCGGCGTCGACTAAAAGTATGTCTACTCCTATTCCGGGGGCGCGGGTGCTGAGCAGCCGGGCTATCTCCATGAGCACCGCCACACCGCTGGCTCCGTCGTTAGCTCCGTCGATAGGTTTGTCGTGGTTGGCGGGGTCGGGATCCTGGTCGGCCCACGGACGTGTGTCCCAGTGGGCGAGCAGAAGAATCCGCGCGGGGTTCGAGGCGTTCCACTGCGCGAAGATGTTTGTTATGGGTGCGGGGTGGCCGTCGGGTGGCATAGCCATGGTTGTTTTCTGGGCTATCACGGTGTCGGGGGCATAATGGCGCATGTGTTGTTCGAGGCGTTCGGCCGTCAGTTTGTGGGGCTGAGTTCCGGGCACACGCGGACCGGCCTGGGTCTGGAGGGTGAGATAGGCCATCGCGGAGTCGGCGCTGAAGCTCACTTTCGCGTAATCCCCGGGGTTATCGGCATGGTTTGTTGCCGACGATGCCGACGACGATGTCCCGGATGAGCAGGCTGTCAGGGCTGTGAGTGTCAGAAGTGTGTATATTATGTTTTTAATAATCATTAGTAACTGTTGAAAATTATTTTATACTAACCGGTGAACTTATTTTAATATTTCTCCGTCGAAATTTTTGAGTCTTTTCCTCTCATCATCGGCCACTTAGCTCGCTAAGCTCCCTCATCTTCGAGAAAATCCTCTAAAAATTTCCCTCGGATAAATATCAAAATAATTTCCCCCAGTTACTTAAATCAATGATTCAATTAGATTCCAGACTGCGAGAATTATAATGAGCCATCCTATGATTCGCGATAATATGGCCAGACCTTTGCGATTTCCT
Organism: Muribaculaceae bacterium; assembly: GCA_036308365.1. Classification (GTDB taxonomy): domain Bacteria; phylum Bacteroidota; class Bacteroidia; order Bacteroidales; family Muribaculaceae; genus CAJUPY01. The sequence continues at coordinate 1,712 of JAXJVW010000118.1, read as the reverse complement.
TTTTTGCGTACGGTGGCCGAGATTATGTGGGGCAAGGCGAGAATGAGTATCAGGCCTATGACTATCTGTATTATTATGCCTGTCATTATTGTGCTGCTTTATAACGGTTCAGGAGTTGGTCTACTTCGGGGTGTGGCTGACCTACGGCGTTGAGCAGTGCGATGTACTCGGAGAGTTCGCGGATGCCACGCTCGATGGCCCTGGTGTTTCCTTCGGCGAGATATTCGTTGATGTATTTTTGGTGTACGACGAATTTTTTATGTGCGTCGTCGAGTTCTTTCATTGTCTGATATCGGTCGAAGTCTTCGTTTTGCTTGCATATTTTGCGGGCGAGCCTGAAGTCGCGGTCGGCTATGGCCTGTGTCAGCGGGTCGGCTGATTTTGTTACCGGTGGATTGGGCATGCTGACCGGAGACACTTCGGTTTTGCCACCTGTGGCGCCGGCTGATTTCTGCTTGAGTTTGAGAAGTGTCGAGGCATATTTTTCTTTCTGGCCTGCGTTTGTGATTTCGTTTTCGAGTTCTTTGTAGCTGTTGCGGGCCGATGTGTAGTCGCCATAGGATGTGAACTGGTCAATCTCCTCGGTTATGGAGTCGATCAGTTGCTCTATGTAGTCGGGAGGGGTGACAACAACGTCGCAACGGTCACGTTGCTGTTGTTCCAGACGCTGTTGCTCCAATCGTTGTTGTTCCAATCGTTGTTGTTCCAATCGTTGCTGTTCCAGACGCTGTTGCTCGAGGCGTTGCTGTTCGGCTTTTTTACGTTCGAGGTCTTTCAGGTAGGAACTCTGGTTGGCGGCGATGGTTTGTCTGAGGTCGTTAGTTTTGTTCAGGAGCGATTCTTTGTCGTTGTGGCGCAGTTGCGATGCGTTGTTTATTTTGTCGACGAAGTCGTTTATGTCGTCGAGAGCATGGTCGAATTTATGTTCGGGCAGCAGAATGTCGGTTATGTATCCACGCAGTTTTGCCCACTCTTTTTCGAGCGAGGCTATGGCTTGTGATGCCTGGCTGAAGGTGTAGCCCGAAGCGATTATGTCGTTGATGATGTTTTGCTGAGCCTGCTCCGTCTGCTGCTCGGTGATTGAGTAGACCGACTCGAAGTTTTCCTTGAACATTGGAAGGAAGTAGCTGTTCTGGAGCTTCGACGAAGCGAGGATGATGATTGTGTTGTCAGGGTCGATTGAGTAGTTGTGGAGGAAATGACGGAGGTGTTGGGCTGTGTATTGCCGTTCGGCCACTGCGGCGTTCGAGCGGAGGTCGTCGCGTGTGAGCGAGAACCGGTAGTTTTCGCCGTTTATCTGCACTTTTGAGTTCATCTCCATTTTGTTTGTGGCGATGAAATCTTCCACAATTTTTTCGAGTCTTTGCTCCACGGCGCTGAAGTTGATGTTTGGGTTGACATCGCGCACGTAGGCCTTGATTTCGTTGACGCCGTTCATTATGCGCCGGTCGATTCCGAGGTCCTTCATTATCTGCGAGGCCACGGGGTGGCTTATGTTGTCGCGGTCATAGAGGGTCACGATCAGGTTCTGACGGTCGGTGCGGAGCACGAGGGCATGGCGTCGGTGGTTTGATTCGAATGCTATCCGCGCTATCTGCATGTCGGCGTCGATGACTCCGACGTTGTCGTAACCTCCGCATTCGGTTCCGTCGCCTTTTTCAAAGAGCGCGATCACACGTTCACGCTCGTCGGCGCTGATGTCGGCTGAGAAG
>JAXJVW010000117.1:0-3712 GCA_036308365.1 Muribaculaceae bacterium | reverse complement strand
CTACGGCGAACTCTACAACCAACCGGCATCCGACCACAAGCCCGGCGACATGCGCAAGGTAATCGACTGGGACTCAAACCGATATTTAGGTGAGATTCCCGAAGTGGCCCACACCTATGCCACCCTCGGCAACATGAACGAACATGGCCTCACTATCGCCGAAAGCACCTGGGGCGGACGACATGAGCTGGCCGGTTCGGGCATCATTGATTACGGTTCACTGATTTACATCACACTGCAGCGCGCCCGCGACGCCCGTGAAGCAATCAAGGTGATGACCGGATTGCTCAACGACTACGGCTACGCCAGCGAAGGGGAATCATTCTCAATCGCCGACCCCGACGAGGTGTGGGTGATGGAAGTCATTGGCAAAGGCAAGGATGACAAAGGTGCGGTTTGGGTGGCCCGCCGAGTGCCCGACGGCTACATCTCAGGCCATGCCAACCATGCCCGCATCCACAAATTTCCCCTCAACGATCCGGAAACGCTCTATTCGCCCGATGTCATTGACTTCGCCCGCGCAAAAGGATATTTCGAAGGCGACGACGCCGACTTCGACTTCTCAAAAGCCTATGCCGTGACCGACTTCGGCGCCCTCCGCGGCTGCGACGCCAGGGTGTGGAGCTACTTCAACAAATTCACCTCCGACGCCGAAAAATATCTCCCCTGGATTAACGAAGCCGAAGGGGAGCCGATGCCGCTGTGGGTGAAACCCGACCGTCAGCTGACCCTGAGCGACCTCAAATGGATGATGCGCGACCACTACGAAGACACTCCGTTCGACATGACCAAAGACTCCGGCGCCGGACCCTTCAACGCCCCCTACCGCTTCCGCCCCATGGGCTTCGAAGTGGACGGCCGCGAATACTCCCACGAACGCGCAATCGCAACCCAGCAAACCGGCTTCTCATTCGTGTCACAGATGCGCCGCCAGGTGCCCGACGCGATGAAAGGCATACTCTGGTTCGGAACCGACGATGCCAACACATGCGTCTATCTTCCAATTCTCTGCGCCACACAAACCGTTCCCTCACAGTTGGGCCACGGCGACATCAACACCCTCGACTGGAACTCAAACTTCTGGGTCAACAACTACGTAGCCAACCAGGCCTACGCACGCTACAGCCGTCTGATTCCCGACATCCGCAAAGTGCAGCTCAAACTGGAAAATGACATCGAGGCCGAAGTGACAGCACTGGAAAAAAACCGCGACATGAAAAACAGCGCCAAAGCCGGCCAAATTGCCCAGGAACTCGCCGACCGCTGGGCACGGACCGCAACCGAGCAATATAAAGCGCTGGGCGACTATCTGTTTGTCAAACATCTCGACGGAAACATCAAACAGGAAAATCCCGACGGATCATTCAAACGTACCGAAGAAGGAATTCCCGCCGCTCCTAAATTCGGAGGCTACGACAACCCCGAATACTTCCGCTCGATTGTGCGCACCTCAGGCGACCGCCTCAAAGTGCATGAACCTCGTTAACATAATTTTAACAGATAGATATGACATAAGGTTGTACGTAACAAAATTCGTGCTTAACTTTGCAGCGTAAAACAACTAACACCGACTATGTCAACCAATACAGTAGATAACAAAAAGAAAGTGACCACCGCCCGCCTCATGGAGATGAAGCGCCGCGGCGAAAAAATAGCGATGATCACATCCTACGATTTCACCATCGCCTCACTTGTGGACCAGGCCGGAATCGACGTTATTCTGGTGGGTGACTCCGCCTCGAACGTCATGCTCGGAAACGAGACAACCCTGCCCATCACCCTCGACGAGATGATAACCTTCTCAAAAGGGGTGGTGCGCGGAGCCAAACGCGCCCTGGTGGTGACCGACCTTCCGTTCGGAGCCTATCAAGGCAACCCCATGGTGGCCCTGGAATCAGCAATCCGTGTGCTTAAAGAGGCCGGCAGCGAAGCTGTCAAAATCGAAGGCGGACGTGAAATCGCCGAATCAGTCAAAACGCTGGTCAACGCCGGTATCCCCGTGATGGGCCACTTAGGGCTGACCCCTCAGTCAATCAACGTGTTCGGAACCTACGGCGTCAGAGCCAAAGATGAAGCCGAGGCACAGAATCTCATCGACGACGCCCTGATGCTCCAGGAGCTGGGATGCTTCGCCATCGTTCTCGAAAAAATACCTGCCGACCTGGCGCGCCGCGTATCTGAAAAACTTAACGTGCCTACAATCGGCATCGGAGCCGGCAACGGAACCGACGGACAGGTGCTCGTTTATCAGGACATGCTCGGAATGAATCAAGGATTCTCACCCAAATTCCTCCGCCGCTACGCCGACCTGGCCACCGTCATCAACGGCGCCGTGGCCCAATATGTGGAGGATGTCAAATCAACCGACTTCCCCAACGAGAACGAACAGTATTGACACTCTGAAAAGCTATAGCGTTTCTCGAAGCATGCTCTAAACGCTCATTATAGCGATAAATTACGCCTCCTACGTATTCATCATGATACGCGCAGGAGGCGTTTTGTCATATGCACCTACATTCGCCATGTTTTTTACAGTGCTCCACTACCCTACCATGAGAGTTGTATAATAGCGCAGGGATCCATCGGCGGCGTAATAGGGGCGATAGTCCAGAGTGATGTAGCGGTTGTCGTAGCCCCACCAGGTGGAGCTCCATCCGTTGTTCGACGATGAACTGCTCACGGGAGGTCCATAGCTGTTTGACAGAATGTTATAGACGGTGTTGAAGCGTCCGCGGTCGTAGTACGACGTTGAGTAGGTGAAGTTGCCTGTAGCCAGACGGCCGTTGGAGTAAGAGAGCACCGCGTCGGGCCACATGCAGTTGTAGGCGTTGACATTGCGCAGATAGAGGCTGTTGTTGTCATAGCCGTCGACCACGTAGTTGTTGGCGTAGAGATAGTTGAGCGACACGTTGAAGGCAGTGCCGATGGCCACACCCACTATAGCCTGCAGTGGCGTGATGTGGTGATGGGGGCGGAACGCCATTGGTGGTGCCGGATGATGGTGCCAGAACCTGTGGGGGCGGTGGGGACGGTGGGGCGGACGCGGGGGAACGGGACGGTGGTGGTGACCGGGAGCCGGTTTATGATGTCCGTGGTTCGGTTTGTGATGGCCGAGATTCGGACGTGGGTTGTAATGGTTGCCGCCTCCATGTCCGGGACGTGGGTTGTAATTTCCGCCGTGATTACCCGGCCTCGGGTTGTGGTTATGGTTTCCGCCGTGATTGCCAGGGCGTGGATTATGGTTTTTGTCGCCACCGTGACCGGGATGCGAATTATGGTTTCCGCCATGTTTTCCGGGACGGTTTCCATGTTTGCCGCCATTATGATTATTCTTATGGTCGTTGTTAGGGCGTGAACTGTGATTCCCATGACTGTTACCACCGTGACGACGTCCTTCGGCGGCGACATCGAACTGCGGAGCCGACAAGGTTCCGCACAGCAGGCATATGCCAATGATTTTGAGTAAACGTGTGATGTACATAATTCAATAAATCTTTATAATATGACAACCGGGGAACAATGTGGTTTAATCCCCGGGGCGAAATTCACCTAAAAGAACACAATCACGGACCTTTTCACCAATGTTATAAACAAGCCACATATACTTTACAAACGTGTTAAACCATAATTCGGCAACCGAATTACGTAATAGATACACCGAGAGCCTCCAGCAGGGCCTTGTCCTTGGCTGAGGCCTCGGCTTTTTTCCATT
>JAXJVW010000116.1:0-18933 GCA_036308365.1 Muribaculaceae bacterium | reverse complement strand
GGCCCGCGCGCTGGGCATGAAAGTGATGCTCGGCTGTATGACCGAAACCTCATGCGCTGTGAGTGCGGCCTCTCAATTGGCTCCTATGGTCGACTGGGCCGATCTCGACGGTAACCTTTTGATAGCCAACGATATTTTCGATGGCATGAAGATCGTCGACGGTAAGGTCACCATCCCCGACCGTCCCGGTATCGGTGTGGAACCTCTGGCTTGATAGAGCATTTTTTCGGGTGACGGTGTTATGCCGTCACCCATTCACCATAACCACATATTCTGAACCAAAATGGAAGAAAACAACAAATCAAAAACCCCTGTGCCCGACGACCTCACAATCTACACCCGTCACTACAACGAACAGGACTTCTGCGATAAAATCCGCAAGGCGGCATCAAAAGCCGGTGCCAAGGGCATATATTTAGCTTTGACACTTTATTATTCGCTCGACAAGGCTTCGATCACTGATAAACTGATGATTTTCGGTGCGTTAGGTTATTTCATTCTTCCCACCGACCTTATCCCTGACATCGTCATAGGGTTGGGCTACACCGACGACATCGCTGCAATGCTCATAGTCTACAACCGACTGAAATCGAACATCGACGAGCATGTTGAGGAGAAAGCCCGCAAGGAAACACTCCGCTGGTTTCCGTCGGTTGATCCTAAAGAGCTTAAACTCTGAACAGCGTCCGATAACCCAACGGCCGCTGACAGGTTTGCGGTGGCTTTCGTGCCACGCCAAAGCAGTGAGATGGCCGGCTTGATTTGAGAAAAATTTATCGCGGCGGCGCATTTTGGTGGGCCGCCGCGATTGAACGATGACACTACTTCAATCTGCGACAAGGGAATGCTAAAGTGACCCTTTGTCGGGAAAAAAGCGGCCATGACGCTGATTCCCACATTCGAGCACTATATGATTACCACATTCACATCACATAGCATCACATAACATAACATGATTCAACTAAAACGTATCCTGACGTTCGCCTCGGCAGTGGCGGGCGTGGCATCCCTGACATTGGCGGCCGTAATTCCCTCGCCAAAAGGGAAAATCGTGATAAACACCGGCGTTGACGAAACCGGTAAGCCATATTATAATGTGACGTTCAATGGCGATAAACTGCTGAACGACAGTGAACTCGGATTGAAAGCCGATCAGGCCGACCTCACAAAGGTGGCTTCGGCCAACGAAGGCGAACTCAAATCGTTTCGTGAGGATTGGAATCCCGTGTGGGGCGAGTTTGAAACCATCACCAACGCCTACAACGAACTCCCGGTAACCTACACCACGCCTGCGGGTCAGAAGTTCACAGTGTGGTTCCGCGCCTATGACGACGGTGTAGCCTTCCGTTACGAAGTGCCAGCACAGCCGTCACTCAGCTACCTGACCCTGCGTGATGAAGCGTCGCAGTTCAATCTGGCCGACAACATGACCCTCTACTGCATCCCGGGTGACTACGACACCGACGAACGTCTCTATGTCACAACCCCCATGAGCGACCTGGGCCGATCAATGAAAGCCGCCGGCCACACCGAGAGCTCAAACATTCCCGGACTGGCCGTCCAGACTCCGATGCTGGCCAAAACCTCCGACGGAAAAGCCTACATCAACATCCATGAGGCAGCCCTCAAAGGTTATCCGGCAATGGCGCTCGACGCCGACACCGCCTCACTGGGTCTCAAAGCGCATCTGACTCCAGATAAAAACGGTGTAAGAGGCTATCTCAAAGCACCCTTCGTGACACCGTGGCGATCGGTGATCATCACGGCGACCGCCCCTGAGATGCTCGCATCTCAGCTTATTCTCAACCTGAACGACCCATGCGCGCTCGATGACACATCATGGATCAAACCGATGAAATTCGTCGGTGTGTGGTGGGAGATGTTCATAGGCAAAAAGCGCACATGGGCCTACTCCGACAACTTCAACGCCATCCCCGGTGTGACGGATTATTCGCTCATACCCTCGAACGGACGCCATCCGGCCAACACTGCCAACGTGTTGCGCTACATTGACTTTGCCGCCGAGAACGGAATCGACGCCGTTCTTGTTGAAGGATGGAACGAAGGTTGGGAAGACTGGGGCGGATACAACAAAAACCGCCAGTTCGTTTTCGACAAGCCTTATCCCGATTTCGACATCGACTCCATCACCTCATATGCTGCAAAAAAAGGGGTAAAGATGATCATGCACCATGAAACAGCCGCCAACGCCGCCGACTATGAGCGTCAGCTCGACCGTGCGTTCAACTACATGAACAAGTATGGCTACCCGGCGGTGAAAACCGGCTATGTAGGCCATGTGATTCCACGTTCGGAGTATCATTCAAGCCAATGGATGGTCGACCACTACATCGAGGTGGCCCGCCGTGCCGCAGAACATAAGATTATGGTTGACTCCCACGAAGCGGTGCGTCCCACCGGACTTATCCGCACCTATCCCAACTGGGTGGCCCAGGAATCGGCCCGTGGTGGCGAATATGAATCGTTCGGCGGCAATCCTCCCGAACACACCGTCATGCTCCCCTTCACACGCCTCAAAGGTGGCCCCATGGACTACACCCCCGGTTTGTTCGAGCCTAATCTGCCGGCCTACGGCGAAGGGGCCACAAGCAAAGGCCTGACCACGCTGGCCCGACAGTTGGCGCTCTACGTGACCATGGCCTCACCGATTCAGATGGCATGCGACCTCCCCGAAAACTACAACCGCTTCCCCGATGCGTTCCAGTTCATCAAGGATGTGCCCCTGGATTGGTCCTACAGCACATGGCTTGAGGCTGAGCCCGGCGACTACATCACCGTGGCACGACGCGAAAAAGGCTCTGATGACTGGTATGTAGGGGGTGTGACCGATGAAAACCCCCGTACAACCAAACTGAACCTGTCATTCCTCGAACCGGGAGTGAAATATGAGGCGACAATCTATGAGGATGCCCCCGACGCACACTACATCGACAACCCTCAGGCTTATCGCATACGCCGTCAGGAAGTAACCTCAAAAACTACGCTCAAGCAGTTTGTGGCTCCGGGTGGCGGATTCGCAATCCGCATCACCCCGAAACGGAAATGATAACACACACATCCGGTGACCGCCGGTTGATTCAACGACAGGATGTCCCTCCCGGTGAGCCTGACTATCCTGTCGTTGAATATGATTTACACCCGGATAAACACACCCTGAATGCACCGCTTTGACCACGTACGGAAAAAACAACTGAAAAAACGTGAAAAAAAGTAAACTGACAATCTTCTTTAATTCAGGTTTATTTCGTAACTTTGCCCTTAAATGAACAATACCGTACAGATTCTCAACGTACCGGTCCTTCAGATTACGTCGGAACAACTGCTCGAGCAACTCAATGAGGGGGTTTTGGTAACTCCCAATCTTGACCATCTCGTAAAACTTCAAACCGACAAGGACTTCCATGCCGCCTACAGCGATGCCGAGTGGGTGGTGTGCGATAGCCGTATACTTTACATTTGCTCCAAACTGTTGCCTGAATCTCTTCCGGAAGCGATCCCCGGCAGCAGCTTTTTCACACGTTTCTACAAGTATCATGCCAACGATGAAAACTGCCGCATCTTCCTTCTCGGAGCGGCTGAAGGAGTAGGGGAGAAAGCTATGAAAAACATCAACGAATCGGTTGGACGTCAGATAGTTGTTGGTTCATACTCTCCCCCTTACGGCTTTGAGAAAACACCCTCGGAAACCGACCGTATAATCGACATTGTAAACCGTTCCGGAGCCAATGTGGTGTTGGTGGGTCTGGGTGCTCCCAAACAGGAAAAATGGATATTCAATCACCGCTACCTTATGCCCGGAGTGAAAATTTGGATGGCCCTTGGCGCCACAATCGACTTCGAGGCCGGAAACATCAGCCGCGCGCCAAAATGGATTCAGCTGATATGCATGGAATGGTTCTATCGATTCCTGAAAGAGCCCCGTAGAATGTTCCGCCGCTATTTCATCGACGACCCCGCCTTCTTCTATCACTTCGCCCGACAGCTGTTGGGCAGCTACAAAGCACCCTTCTGACAGAGTCAGAGGTGTTCTGAATTGAGGCTGTCGCAGGGTGATTCCTCTCGCGAACGCCATCACATACCCCCCCCCCGTTTCACATCTTCAAACCCCTCCGTGAGTTTACAAATGTAAATTCCCGACCGCTCCTCATAGGTATTTCAACCCTGATGAAAACCGTCGCATCGCAGCGATGGCAACGCATGCCGGGCATGGCTATGCATGTCGCCGGAATTAGTAGTTTAAACAGTGCGAAGCTACTGAAAACGACCGGAAACCGCCATGTCACACCCATAGTCGCACCCCTGCTCACCCCATGGCGATTCCATTGCCCAACCCCGTTTGGCCGACCCCGCCGGCAAGTGTTGATAACTTTTTTATTTATCCCGAAAAATTGTGTAATTTCTGTTTGCAAATTTTTAGGTAATTGAGTAACTTTACACACAAATTACACAACCTCAACACAAATGCCGGATAACAACGAAGTTTATCACATACCAGCACTCCTCCCCGAAACCATTAACGGACTGAATATCAATCCGTCAGGAGTATATATCGACGCTACGATGGGCGGCTGCGGACACACCCGGGCGATAGTGGAATCGCTCGCCCCGGAAGGCCATCTTTTCAGCTTCGACCAGGACACTGACGCAATCGAACGGGCCATCTCCGACCCGCGGTTCACCCCCGTCCATTCCAATTTCCGCTACATGTGTAATTTCATGCGTTATTACGGCCACACCGACGACGTCGACGGCATCCTCGCTGACCTCGGTGTGTCGTTCCATCACTTCGACGACCCCGACAGAGGATTCTCATTCCGGTGGGAAGGTCCGCTCGACATGCGCATGAACAAAAAAGCGCCTCACGATGCGGCATGGCTTCTCAACAACCTCCCCGAGGAGGAACTGGCGAACATCCTCTATCTTTACGGCGAATTGAAAACCTCGCGTAAAATCGCCGCAGCCATAGTCCGTGAACGCGCCAACCGCCCCGTCACTCATGTCGAACAGCTCCTGGCCATTGTCAAACCGATGATCAATCCCCGGCAGGAAAAAAAAGAACTCGCCCAGATTTTCCAGGCGCTCAGAATCGCCGTCAACGACGAAATCTCGGCCCTCCGCGAACTCCTCTCGCAGAGCGTCGACCTGCTCCGCCCCGGTGGCAGGCTCGCTATAATAACCTATCACTCCCTGGAAGACCGTCTGGTTAAAAACTTCATGAAAACCAGAAACCTCGAGGGAGAGCAGCAAAAGGATTTCTTCGGACGCACACTGTCGCCATTCAAACTCCTGACCTCAAAACCGATTGTGCCATCGCCCCAGGAAGTTGAGCGAAACCCAAGGTCGCGCAGCGCCAAACTCAGAATAGCGGAAAAAATCTGAAGCCTCATCGCCGACACCGCATCCACCACTGCCCACAGCAAACCACTCGCCCCATAATCCATTCCAGCACACACACCAATCCGTAATCATGGCTAAAAAAGAGAAAACAAACAAATCATCCGACTCACTGCTGTTAAAAGCGCTCCACGGACGGCTCCTGTCAACGGAATTCTTCCGGAAACACTGGTGGCAGGTGCTCCTGCTGATGGCCATGATTCTGATCTACATCACCAACCGCTACAACTGCCAGACCCGAATCGAAATCCTCGAAACCCTCAACGAGGAACTCATAATAACCCACACGGAATACATCAAGGAACGGGGCACCTACATGAGCAACACCCGCGAAACAGCGATGCAACATCTCGTCGACTCGCTCCAGCTTAACCTCAAGATTCAAAATCAACCACCATATCACATATCCGTCAAACAATGAAACAGAAAGGCAAAAACACCCGAACAATCCTCTCACGCTACTTGTTCATCTCGTTTCTCATTCTCCTTTTCGCCGGTGTGATTATGGCAAAATTGTTCAAAACCACCGTTTTCGACGCACCCCACTGGAATGAGCGGGCCCAGCGTGAACTCCTCGCGACCCGCCCGGTCTACCCTGAACGGGGCGACATCCTCGCCGCCGACGGAAGCACCCTGGCATCAAACAAAACAATCGTGTCGGTTTGGATTGACTATCGTTCAGCCGGTTTCTCTGCCGACAGCCTTCAGAAATATCTCGAGCCGCTGACCGACTCCATGGCCGCCGCATTCCCGAAGCACTCGAAAAATGAGTGGAAAGAAAAACTCACGGCCGAACTGAAAAAAAAGAAACGCACTGACCGCAAGCGTCTGCTCATAGCCCGCGACATCGACTACGACAAGTTCGAGCGCATGCGCAACTTCCCCTTCTTCAAAATGAAAAACCGGAACAAAAGCGGCTTCGTTTCTGAACGTAAACGCAAACGCACCCACCCCTACGGCATGATGGCCAGCCGTTCAATCGGCTCTGTCGGTATGACCGAAACAAGCACCGAGCTCCACGGAAAAACCGGGCTGGAGTGCGCGCTCGACTCGCTGCTCTATGGAAAACAGGGCGTGGCACGCAAACGCAACGTCACCCGTAACATCAAATTCATAGCCGACACCCCGGCCGTCGACGGATTCAACATCAAAACAACAATCGACATCACAATGCAGGACATCGTTGAAAACGAACTCGCCGCTGTGCTCGAGGATGTCGACGCCGAATGGGGCGTGGCGGTGCTGATGGAAGTGGCCACAGGTGAAATCAGGGCAATCTCAAATCTCGAAAAAAGCAAATCCGGACGCTACATCGAAGCCATGAACCGCGCCGTGCAAGGCTATGAGCCGGGCTCGGTGATGAAACCGATATCCATGCTCCTGGCCCTCGAAAACGGCTTGGTCAACAACATTGAGCAGGTCTATTCTATCGGATCATCCTATCCCTACGCCGGAGGCCGACCCATCACCGACTCCCACTCCTACGGCTCCCTGACCGTGAAACAGATCATCGCCAAGTCGTCAAACATTGGCATGACGAAAGTAATCTGTCAGCCCGACCACAAATATCACCAGAACCCCGAGGAATTCCGCCACTCGCTCGAGGAAATCGGATTTTTCGAACCGTTCAACATCGGCATCGCCGGCGAGCGCGTACCTTTGGTACCGAAAACAAAAAGCAGGGTGGCCCTGTCGCGAATGTGCTACGGCTACAGCACCGAGATTCCCCCCGTTTACACCCTCGCCATCTACAACGCCATTGCCAACGACGGAGTGTTTGTCAAGCCGCGGCTCGTTTCGCAGATGAGCAACAAGGACACAACCATAATCGTCCCCACATCAAATGTCCGCGACCGCATATGCTCACCCACTAACGCCGCGAAACTCCGCGAGATGCTCCGCGAGGTGGTGCTCGACGGAACAGCTCGCCGACTCCAGGACAAACGTGTGGCCATTGCCGGAAAAACAGGCACATGCTACACCGTCAACCCCGAGACACGCCAGTATGACAAAGCGCGCAAACGATTGGCATTCTGCGGATTCTTCCCCTATGAGAATCCAAAATATTCATGCATGGTCCTGACCTACTATCCCCGTCAAAACCGTTTCGGCGCAGCCTCTGTGAGTGGCGACGTGCTCAAAAACATAGCAATCAAGATGTATGCCCGAGGCATGCTCGACAACGTCAGCGAATACACTCAGGAGCAGCGTAAAGGCTCGAAAGCGAAAGTGTTGCTCACCTCTGACCCTGCAAACTACGAAAACCTGTCATCTATAGCCGGAATCAGCACCAAATCAATGAAAATCATTGACAAAAACACCCCGGAAGGACATGTGCCCGCCGTCGTCGGTCTGGGTCTCCGCGAGGCGATTGTGCTCCTCGAAAGCAAAGGCTACAACGTCACTGTGGCCGGAAGCGGCTACGTCGGTAGCCAGCTCCCCGCTGCGGGAACACCCCTGCCCAAAGGCGCTACCGTCATTCTTCGTCCGGCTTAAAACAACTTCATATGAAAAAACTTCAGAAACTGATTTCATCCATCAACGTCACCGACATCATTGGCGACACCGCCATAGAAGTGACATCACTGACCGCCGACTCACGTAGAGTGGGCCAGGGCTCGCTCTTCGTCGCCGTCAGAGGTGTGAACGTCGATGGCCATTCATTCATAAACACAGCCATCAAGGCCGGTGCAGCGGCCGTGGTGGCCGAATCAATCCCCGCGGAAACCGTGCCGGGGGTGACCTACGTCATAACCCCTGACTCGGCTTTGGCCCTCGGTTTTCTCGCATCCGAATGGTTTGACAACCCTTCGTCGAAGCTGAAACTGGTTGGCGTCACCGGAACAAACGGCAAAACAACCATTGCAACGCTGATCTACGAGATGGCACGACTGATGGGACATAAGGCCGGACTCCTCTCAACAGTCGTTAACTACGTCGACACCGAACCCGTAGCCGCTACCCACACAACCCCCGACCCCATAGAACTCAACAGCCTCCTCAGCCGCATGGTCGAGGCCGGATGTGACTATGCCGCAATGGAGGTAAGCTCCCACGCCGCACATCAACACCGTATCGCCGGACTGACTTTCGCCGGTGGCGTGTTCACTAACCTGACCCGCGACCACCTCGACTATCACAAGACGTTCGACGCATATCTCGCGGCAAAGAAATCATTCTTCGACTCACTCCCGTCCGACGCGTTCGCCCTGACCAACATCGACGACAAAAACGGCGACATCATGCTCCAGAACTGCAAGGCCTTGAAGAAAAGCTACTCGCTCCGACGCCCGGCCGACTTCGTGGGGCGCATCATTGAACAGCGTCTCGACGGAACCCTCATGCAGTTCAACCGCCTCGAAGTGGAGACAATGTTCGTTGGCCGCTTCAACGCATATAACCTCACAGCACTGTTCGGAACTTCGTCGCTCTTAGGTTGGAACACGGAAAAAATACTCATCAACATGAGCCGTCTGGTCCCCGTGGCCGGACGCTTCCAGACTCTCCGCTCACCCCGGCTGGGCTACACCGCCATCGTTGACTACGCCCACACCCCCGACGCACTGGTCAACGTCATCAACACCATCCGCGACGTGGTCGGAAACACCGCCTCAATCATAACCGTGGTAGGCGCAGGTGGCGACCGCGACAAAGGTAAACGCCCCATGATGGCACATGAAGCGGCAAAACTATCCGACAGGGTCATACTGACCTCTGACAACCCGCGCAATGAAAACCCACGCGACATAATCACCGACATGCAGGCCGGACTCGACTCTCTGCAACTGCGCCAACGCACCATCACCGTAACCGACCGCGCCGAAGCAATCAGGGTGGCCACGCTGCTCGCCCACAGAGGCGACGTGGTGCTCATTGCCGGAAAAGGACATGAAGACTACCAGGAAATCAACGGCGTGCGCCATCACTTCAATGACAAAGAAGAACTCGAAAAAATTTTCCGTGAGGAATAATCACACTCTTAACGTATAAAGAAAGATATGCTCTACTATCTCTTTGACTTACTCGCACAAAACGACTTCCCCGGAGCGCGACTGATGGGCTACATCTCTGTCCGCGCTTCCCTGGCGTTGGTGCTATCCCTGTTCATAGCCATCTTCATAGGTAAAAAAATCATCCGCCAGCTCCAGAAACAGCAGGTCGGCGAAATCATCCGCGACCTCGGCCTCGAAGGACAGATGCAGAAAAAAGGTACCCCGACAATGGGAGGCGTGATAATCATAATCTCCATTCTCATCCCCTGTCTGCTCGCCGGAAACCTGACAAGCGTCTACATGCTCCTGATGATCGTGACCACACTGTGGCTCGGCACACTCGGATTCCTCGACGACTGGATCAAAGTGGTGAAAAAAGATAAGGAAGGGCTCAGCGGCCGTTTCAAAATCATCGGACAGGTGGGCCTCGGGCTGATCGTCGGACTGACAATGTATCTCAGCCCCGACATCGTAATCCGTGAGAACACAGAGATTCAGAACCAGGAAACCAACGAAATCGTCGAAGTGGTCTATGAATCCGACCCCGTCAAAACCCCCGTGACAACCATCCCCTTCGTGAAAAACAACAACTTCGACTACGGATGGCTCACATCATGGGCCGGTCCATATGCCGAAACGGCCTCATGGATCCTGTTCATCATCGTCACCGTGTTTGTGGTCACCGCAACATCAAACGGTGCCAACCTGACCGACGGACTCGACGGACTCGCAACAGGCTCCTCGGCAATAATAGGGGTGGCGCTGGCAATCATGGCCTACCTGGGCAGTAACGTCATCTATTCATCCTATCTCAACATCATGTACATCCCCGGAAGCGAGGAACTGGTGGTTTACATGGCTGCCTTCATCGGCGCCCTGATCGGCTTCCTCTGGTACAATGCCTATCCGGCACAGGTGTTCATGGGCGACACCGGTTCACTGACCCTCGGTGGAATCATCGCAGTGTCGGCACTGCTGGTCCACAAAGAACTCCTTCTGCCGCTCCTCTGCGCCATATTCCTCGTTGAGGACCTCTCGGTGATGCTCCAGGTGGCCTACTTCAAATTCACTAAAAAGAAATATGGCGCCGGACGCCGAATCTTCAAGATGACACCCCTGCACCATCACTATCAAAAAGCCGGAAACGCCGGAATTGAAGCACTCATTCAACGTCCGCTGCAGCCGGTTCCCGAATCGAAAATCGTCACACGCTTCTGGATCATCGGATTGATTTTCGCCGTATTGACATTTGTTACACTTAAAATCAGATAACAACAATGAACATGAACAGAATTGTGGTTCTCGGTGGAGGTGAAAGTGGCGTCGGTGCCGCTATCCTCGCCAAAGTAAAAGGCTTTGACGTGTTCCTCAGCGACATGGGCACTATCGCCGACCACTATAAAGATTCACTTGACCAATATGAAATCCCCTGGGAAGAGGGTCATCATACCGAGGAACTGATCCTCAACGCCACCGAAGTGGTGAAAAGCCCCGGCATACCCCCCACGGCTCCACTGATCAAAAAACTCGTGGCCCAGGGAACACCCATTATCTCGGAGATTGAGTTCGCCGGTCGCTACACCCACGCCAAAATGGTTTGTATCACAGGTAGCAACGGCAAAACAACAACGACTCTCCTGACCTATCACATCCTGAAAAACGCCGGTCTCAACGTCGGACTCGCCGGAAACGTAGGCAAATCGCTCGCCTGGCAGGTGGCTACGGTCAACCACGACGTCTACGTCATCGAACTCAGCAGTTTCCAGCTCGAGAACATGTATGACTTCAAAGCTAACGTGGCCGTCATAATGAACATCACACCCGACCACATGGACCGCTACGACTATCAGATGCAGAACTACGTCAAGGCGAAATTCCGAATTATAAACAACCTGACCCCGCAGGACGCCCTGATCTACTGGCAGGACGACCCCGTCATCACCGAACAGCTCAAGCATGTCACAACCCAGGCCCGCCTCTTCCCATTCTCGCAGGAACATGAAGGAAGCGACACCGCGGCATGGGTCGACCAGGACAACGAACTCGTGTTTCACACCCCCGACGAAAACCTGAACATGCCTCGCGCCGACCTCGCCCTCTCAGGTCTGCACAATCTGTTCAACTCCATGGCCGCCGGACTCTCCGCCTGCCTGATGAACGTCAGAAAAGAGGACATCCGACGCTCGCTCGCCGACTTCGAAGGGGTGGAGCACCGTCTCGAATTCGTGGCCGACGTCGACTCCGTGCGCTACATCAACGACTCAAAGGCCACAAACGTCAACTCTTGCTGGTATGCCCTGGAAAGCATGCCCGCGACAAAAACCACCGTGCTCATTCTCGGTGGAAAGGACAAAGGCAACGACTACTCCGAAATCGACGACCTGGTCAAACAGCGCGTCAAAGCCATTGTGGCCATGGGCAAGGACAACTCCAAAATCATGGAGCATTTCAAGGATAAAGTCGACAACCTCGTGTCGACAGCCTCCCTCAACGACGCCATCGCCGCTTGCCGTTCTCTGGCCACTGCCGGCGACACGGTGCTCCTCTCACCATGCTGCGCAAGCTTCGACCTGTTCAAAAGCTACGAAGACCGCGGCACTCAGTTCAAAAACGCCGTCAAGAACCTGAAGTAAACCCCAACAATCAAACCGAAATGTCAGCAACCGACACAACCGCTACGGCAACCGACGCCAAAGGCGCAGAAGCCACCAAGCCTCAGACCCGTAAATGCGACAATTACATCTGGGCCATCTACATCCTGCTCTGCGCTCTCTCAGTCGTAGAACTCTACAGCGCGTCATCGTTTGAGGTGCGCGCCAACAACATATTCATGCCGCTGATCCGCCACTGCATTCTGCTGGGCCTCGGCGCAGGCATCGTCTATGCAGTGTCACGCGTGAACTACCGCTGGTGCATAGCTTTCACCCCTCTGTTCATCATGCTCAGCGTCGGGCTTGCCGCCTACGTCCTCATGGCCGGTGAGGTGGTCAACGGGGCGCGCCGCTCGCTGACAATTTTCGGATTCATGATTCAGCCCGCCGAGTTCCTCAAAATTTCCGCCGTGCTCGCCATCTCCATGTTCATGACCAAGTTCGGAGGCAACAACAACAACCGTGGCATCATTTATTCAGGTGTGGCAGTGTTGCTGTTCGGCGGACTGCTCTTTTTCCAGGGATTGACCAACACCATCCTGCTCATGGGCATATCCGTCAGCATGATGATCATCGCATGCATCCCCTGGTGGAAATTGGGAGTGCTGCTGCTGGTCTACGGTATGGCCGCCGGACTCGGTCTCGGGGTCAAAGTGGTGTGCCAGTCAAACCGTGTCGAAACAATGGAACAGACCGGCGACGGCCGCATCACAACATGGCAGGGGCGCATTGAAAGATTCCTCGGAACCGACGACACACTTCCCAAATATGAACAGCCCATCAACGGAACGAACGCCCAGGAAATGTATTCCTACATGGCCCAGGCCAACGGTGGCGTGTTTGGCGTGTTGCCCGGAAACTCCCGCGAGACATCGCGCCTGCCGCTCGCATTCTCCGACTTCATCTACTCCATTTTTGTTGAGGAATGGGGCTTCATAGGCGGATTCCTGCTCATGGCCCTCTACCTGTCGCTGCTGGCGCGTGCCGGAAACATAGCCAGCAAGTGCAAACGCTCTTATCCGGCGCTGCTCGTCATCGGCATGGCGGTGTTCATCGTGCTCCAGGCACTTATCCACATGGCCATTGTCGTCGGGGTGGCTCCCGTGTCGGGCCAGCCACTGCCGCTGATCTCAAAAGGGGGTAGCTCAATCCTCATAACATCGCTGGCTTTCGGAATCATGCTCAGTGTGAGCCGATTTGCCGCACGCAACAACCAAACTAAAGAAATAAAGGCTGAAGGCGAACTCCTCCCGGAGGCGCTCAACGTCGAAAATCCCGCTCAACTCCATGACTAAGGTGTTAATTAGCGGCGGTGGTACTGGTGGACACATCTTCCCCGCCTTGTCAATAGCCAACGCGTTGCGCCGACGCGACCCGCAGATCGAAATCCTTTTCGTCGGTGCCGAAAACCGTATGGAAATGGAACGTGTCCCCGCCGCCGGCTACAAAATCGAAGGCCTGCCGGTGGCCGGATTCTTCCGCACGAAAATATGGCGAAACATCCCGGTGCTCTTCAAACTCTGGAAAAGCATGAGAAAAGCTCGTGGAATAATCCGCGGATTCAATCCCGACATTGCCGTCGGAGTAGGGGGCTACGCTTCAGGTCCGGTGCTGAAACAAGCTCAGAAAAACGGAATCCCGACCCTTATCCAGGAGCAGAACTCCTATGCCGGAGTGACAAATAAACTCCTCAGCAAAAACGCCGACGCCATTTGTGTGGCCTACGACGGGATGGAACGATTCTTCCCCGCCGACAAGATAATCAAAACCGGAAACCCCGTCAGAAAAGATATCCTGACCTCCACCGTTGACCAACGCCAAGCGAAAACCCAGCTCGGTTTCGACCCCGACGCACCGCTGATTGTGGTGGTAGGAGGCAGTCTCGGCGCGCGCACAATCAACGACGCCATGAAGCAGGCCGTCAAACCTCTTTCCGAGGCGGGCGCATCAGTGCTTTGGCAAACAGGCAAACTCTACGCCGACGAATGCCGTCAGGCAGCTCAGGGCATACCCAACCTTCAGGCAACCCCGTTCGTGAGCCGGATGGACCTCGTCTACAGAGCCGCCGACATAATGGTGTCACGTGCCGGCGCCAGCACAATTTCGGAGATTCAGCTCGTGGGTATGCCGGCGATTCTGATCCCCTCACCTAACGTGGCCGAGGACCATCAACGCAAAAACGCACTCGCTCTGGCTTCACGCGACGCCGCAGTCATGATCGAAGATGCCGACGCCTCAGCCCGTATAACCCAAACTCTACTCAGTTTACTCGGCGACAGCGACCGGCTGACACGCCTCGGGCAAAACGCACGGACCATGGCCCTGCCTGACTCCGACGAGAAAATTGTTGACAAAATCTTTGAGATTATCAGAAAATGAAAAAGAAACTCTACTTCGTGGGCGCCGGCGGAATTGGCATGGCGGCTCTTGAACGATACTTCAAATCATGCGGATGTGAGGTGGCCGGCTACGACCGCACCCCCTCCGACCTCACCCGTCAGCTTCAGAAAGAGGGAATTGAAATCGTCTTCGACGACGACCCAGAACTCATACCCGACTCTTTCCGTAACCCCGATGAAACACTGGTGGTTTACACCCCGGCGGTCCCCGACTCCCACCGCGGCCTGACTTTCTTCCGCGACAACGGCTTCGAAGTCGTCAAACGTGCCGCCGTGCTCGGAGCCGTGACCCGCAGCAGCAAAGGTATATGCTTCGCCGGAACTCATGGCAAAACAACAACCTCATCAATGGCCGCCCACATGCTCCATTCAACACCCGGAGCCGGTTGCAACGCTTTCCTCGGAGGCGTGCTGCGTAATTACAACAGCAACTTCCTCCTCGACGAACGCTCACCCTACTCGGTCATCGAAGCCGACGAATTCGACCGGTCGTTCCACCACCTGTCACCCTACATCGCCGTAGTGACAGCCACCGATCCCGACCACCTCGACATCTACGGAACCGAGGAGGCCTATCTCGAATCATTCGCCCACTTCACCGAACTGATTCAGCCGGGCGGAGCTCTCATTGTCCACACCGGTCTCAAACTCCGCCCCAGAGTGCCCGACGGTGTCAGAACATTCACCTACTCGCGGACCGAAGGCGACTTCTTCGCTTCTGACATCCGCTGTGGCGACGGCGAGATAACTTTCAACTTCAACTACCCCGGTGGAGTGATCGCCGACATCAGCCTCGGTGTCCCCGTGGAAATAAACATCGACAACGCCATCTCTGCGCTGGCGGCATGCTCACTGCTCCCGGAATTCAACCCCGACGTAGCCCGACAGGCCATAAAATCATATCTCGGTGCGAAACGTCGCTTTGAATTCTACCTCAAGGAACCGGGCGGACGGGCCATTATCGACGACTACGCCCATCACCCCGACGAACTCAAAGCATCCATAAAATCAGTCAAGGCACTCTATCCCGGAAGGGAACTGACAGTGGCGTTCCAGCCCCATCTCTACACTCGCACACGTGACTTCGCCCCGGAATTCGCACAGGCCCTGTCGCTCGCCGACAATGTGATTCTGCTCGACATTTACCCCGCGCGAGAACTCCCCATACCGGGGGTGACATCAAAAATCATCTTCGACCGCATCAATTCGCAAAAAAAACAACTCATTTCAAAAGATGATTTGATAAAAACAATAAAAAATAGTAACTTTGACATTCTTTTAACAGCCGGTGCAGGCGACATGGTCGAACTGCTCCCCGACATAGTCAACGAAGTGAAAAAGTGAGCCGTAAAGCGATTACATACATGTTCCTGTCGATCATCCTCGCCGGTTACGCCGTCGCGGTTCTGATCGTCACGCACAAAATGGCGGCCGAGGAACTCCCGGGCGACTTCAAGGTCACCCTGGCCAACCCGGCCAACCCCTTCGTCACCGAACAGGAGGTGCGGGCGAATGTCACCGCCGCTCTCCCCGAAGGCTACACCTCAATCCCGCTCAACTCAATCGACCTGCAGGCCGTCGAAAACTCACTCAAATCAATTGTGAACATCGAGGACGCCAACGTCAGCCGTCTCTACAAAGCCGACAAGGCGTTCATCAACGTCGAGGTCGCAGCGATGAGGCCGGTGGCACGGATCTTCGACAACGGAAAATCCTACTACATCAACAGGGCAGGTAAACGGCTCACCGCAAACTATCGATATAAAGTCGACGTACCCGTGGTGATGGCTCACTTCACGCAAAACCGCCCCGCGACCTACATCATTCCATTCATCGACTATCTCAACTCCGACGACCGCTTCAACTCCCTGGTGTCGTCGGTTGAAGTGCGACCCGATGGCGACATAATCATTTACCCAATGGTCACCAACTGCCGCATAAACTTCGGCGACACAACCCTGATTAAAGACAAAGTGCTCCGTATAATGCTCGCCTACAGCAAAATAATCCCTAAGCGAGGTTGGGACTACTACGACACCATCACGGTTAAATGGGATGGACAGATAGTGGCACACCGCCGCTTCGGCCCCCCCGTCTACAACCAAAACCTGCAGGATGCCGACGAAAACGAACTCCCCCTCGACTTCAACTATATGGACACCGTGATCATTACCCCATCAAACTGAACCTTAACTCATTCTGAAATATGCCCGACCGTAATCTGATAGTAGCCTTTGAAATAGGCAGCTCCAAAATCAAAGGAGCGGCCGCAAGTGTCGACCCGAACGGAGCGCTCACAGTGCTCGCGATTGAGGAGGAACCTCTGATCGATGCCGTCCGCTACGGCGTAATCCGAAAGGTGGAAGAGGTGAGCAACCGAATCCAGAGCATCAAACTCAAACTGGAAAACTCCCCGGCTGTCGCGCCTGGAAAAATCAAGCGCGTCTATGTTTCGGCGGGTGGTCGGTCGCTCCGCTCGTCAACTTTCCCCATCGAAAAAAACTTCGATGAGGAAACCGAAATCACCGATCTCGTAATCAGGCAGCTCCGCGAGCAGGCTCTCGCTTCGGCAGCCGGAATCCCTGACTGCGACATCCTTGCCGTGATGCCCCGTGATTACGTCGTTGACAACCTCCCGCAGAAAAACCCCAAAGGAATTTTCGCCCACGCAATCCGAACCAACGTTTGCCTGATACATGCCCGAACAGCCAACAACCTCAACCTGAAAAGAGCAATCACCGAACGCCTCGACATTGACATCCAGGCACCGATTGTACGACAGGTGGCTATCGCCGGGGTGGTGCTGACCGATGAGGAACGCTCATTGGGATGCATGCTCGTTGACTTCGGCGCCGAAACAACAACGGTGTCAATCTACAAAAACAACGGTCTGCTCTATCTGATTACAATCCCCATCGGCTCACGAGTCATCACACGCGACCTGACTAACATCAGCGGCATGGAAAACCGGGCCGAGGAAATCAAGAAAACACTCGGAAACATCCACCCCGACGAAACCCCGCAGGCCTCATATCCCGAAGGACTCGACACAACCGAAATCAACAACTACATCCATGCACGTGCAGGTGAGATTATCACAAACATCATGGAACAGCCACGCTACGCCGGACTCAAACTCTCGGATCTCCGCGGAGGAATCGTGGTGGTGGGATGCGGCTCGAAACTACGTGGCTTCAACGCCATGCTACGCAGCCAGAGCGGACTGGCAGTGCGTCAGGGCATGCCCTCGAACACAATCCGCATCGCCGACCATCGCATCGACCCGGCCGACGCTGTCGACGTGATCGCACTCCTCTCCGTGGCCGCGCGCATGAACAAACCTGAGCCTTGCGTGGTTTTCCCTGAGAAGAAACCGGAAGAGGAAGAGATTGTGACAGTCCGCACCACAGCATCAACCCATCATTCAGGCCATGACGACGACGATGACGACGACAACATTTCACGCATCGGTCGCGACATGGACGACGACCTCAGCGACCTCGAGGACGACGATGATGAAAAGCCCGAACGCAAAACCAAGCCCCGCGACCAGAAGAAAAACAGAAGCCTCCTTGCAAAAGTCGGCGACAAACTAATGAACCTTCTCAGCGAAGACGACAGTGATGATAATGAATAAAAACCTGCTAACTACTTTGACTCATGTACGAAATTGACCAAACTCCATTCGTAGATAAAAAAGACTCCGAATCAATCATAAAAGTTATCGGCGTGGGCGGCGGCGGAAACAACGCAATAAACCACATGTACAGCCAAGGGGTTGACAGCGTTTCATTCGTCGTGTGCAACACCGACAAGCAGGCTCTGAACCATTCGGCCGTGCCAACGCGAATACTCATCGGCCCAAACACCACTTTCGGCCGGGGGGCCGGAAACAAACCTGAACTGGCCCGACTCGCCGCCGAGGAGAGCGCCGATGAAATCAACCGACTGTTCGACGACGAAACAAAAATGGTGTTCATCACCGCCGGCATGGGGGGCGGAACAGGAACCGGTGCGGCTCCCGTGGTGGCCCGCATCGCCCGCGAACGTGGACTGCTCACTATCGGTATCGTAACCATACCTTTCCTTTTCGAAGGGGAGAGCAAAATCCTCAAAGCCCTCAAAGGTGCCGATGAAATGGCCAAATATGTCGACGCTCTGCTCATCATCAACAACGAACGTCTGACGGAAATCTACCGCGACCTGAACTTCATTAACGCCTTCGCTAAAGCCGACGACACACTGACAACCGCAGCGCGCTCAATCTCGGAACTCATTAGCGTAAACGGCCACATAAACCTCGACTTCAACGACGTCGACACCACTCTCCGAAACGGTGGCGCCGCTATCATATCAACGGGCTACGCCGAAGGTGAAAACCGTGTGACCAACGCCATCAACGACGCCCTGAACTCTCCATTGCTCAAAGACAACGACATCAAAACGTCGAAACACCTCCTGTTCAACATCTACGTC
>JAXJVW010000115.1:0-27246 GCA_036308365.1 Muribaculaceae bacterium | reverse complement strand
CGAGCTATGTGACTGACGAAACTTGGCAAAAAGCACCCAAAAAGACCTCAATATTAACCCAACGTGTTAAATTCCCTCATCATAAAAAGGACACGTGTTAAATTTAAACAAACTCTTATCAAAACTGAATATGAGTATGAATGAAGATTTAAAAAAGGCTCTCGCTGCCGACACTGACGGACTGAAAAGTTATGAATACCTGGCGAATCACATTGATTCTGCCCCCGAAGTGATCGGTGACATCATAGAAAATATCAGCAGGGTTGACCGCACCGGTCAGTTCGCTGTCAGCACCGCTCGCTATCTCAATGCCATCGATACTGCAAAATTTGCCCCCGAAATCAGCACTCTGATCGGGCTGGCCATCGAAAAAGACCGCGAACACCGTTATTTAGGCGACCTGCTGGTCAGCATATGGGGCGAGGATTACGCTTCACGCGCCGACGAGCTTAACGGATCTGACGATAATTTTCGCAGAATTTACAAACGACTGTTCCCCAAGGGGTTCTGATCAGCGAGGTTGACAGTGCGGAGCCGGCCGGCAGCGCAACACGCGTGGGCGTTGCACCCGTGCTTTGTCAGCATGAAAACATGAATTTTAATTAACACCCCTCTCACACTCCCGTGATAAGAAACATAATTTTAGCCCTGATGGCCATCATGACACTCTCATGCTCGCAGGGCAATGCGAACAACAAGAATATGACAAACGAAAATAACAACACACCCGCCGTCAAAGTGAACGACGGCGATGCTATCGTGGCGGTGAAAACCACTGCAGGTGACATCCGCATACGCCTTTTCGGCGACACTCCCCGTCATCGCGACAACTTCCTCAAACTGGTCAACGAGGGGTTCTATGACGGAGTGCTCTTCCACCGTGTCATCAAGGACTTCATGATCCAGACCGGTGACCCCGACTCAAAAAAAGCGGGTAAAAACGACATGCTGGGAATGGGCGACCCGGGCTACACCATCGAGGCCGAGATTGAATATCCCAAGCATTACCACGTGCGCGGTGCCCTCGCAGCAGCCCGCACCGGCGACGAAATGAACCCCGAACGCCGTTCGTCAGGCTCTCAGTTCTACATTGTCACCGGCCGGACTTTCAACGACTCGACCTTGACTCAGATGGAACGCTCAATGCGTCAGCAGCAGATGCAGGCCATCTTCAACCGTAAGGCTGCCGAAAACCGTGAGACCATTATGCAGCTGCGCCGCAACCGCGACCAGGCCGCGCTGATGGCCCTTCAGGAAAAACTGGCCGCCGAAACCGAGGCTGAAGCCAAAGCCAACCCCGTCAGCATCCCCCAGGATGTCCGCGAGGCTTATAAACTCAAGGGTGGCGCGCCGCATCTGGATGGCGCCTACACAGTTTTCGGCGAGGTCATCAGCGGACTCGATGTGGTTGAGAAAATAGAAAACGCTGAAACCGGCAGGGCCGACCGTCCCGTTGACGACATAAAGATAATTTCCATGACAGTGGAAAAATGAACATAGAAAGGCACACCCTTCCGAACGGACTACGTATTGTGCACCACCATGACCCTGACACGGCCATGGTGGCTGTCAATATGCTCTATGATGTGGGCGCCCGCGATGAAGACCCCGGATGCACCGGAATAGCCCATCTTTTCGAGCATCTGATGTTCGGCGGCAGTGTCAACGTGAAAGATTTCGACGCCGAGTTGCAGCGCGCCGGCGGACAGAGCAACGCATGGACCGGCAATGACTTCACGAATTTCTACGAGATTCTTCCGGCCCACAACATTGAAACGGCCCTGTGGCTTGAAAGCGACCGAATGTTGCAGCCCGCACTGGGCGATCAGGCGCTCGAGGAGCAGCGGTCGGTGGTGCTCGAGGAGTTCAAACAAACGTGCACCAACGCCCCTTATGGCTCGCTGATGCACCATCTGAGGAAACTCATCTACACCCGTCACCCCTACCGGTGGCCTGTGATCGGGGTCACTCCTGATCACATCAAGAATGTCACCCGCCAGCAGGTGCAGCAATTCTTCAACAGTCACTACGCTCCCGGCAGGGCCATTCTGAGCGTGTCGGGCAACATAAACTCCGACAAACTGTTCCGATTGGCTGAAAAATGGTTCGGCGACATCGAAAACCGCCCCACCGCTCCGCGTGTGCTCCCCGCTGAACCGGTTCAAACGGAGCCGCGCATGGCCGTTGTGGAGAAAGGGGTGCCGTCAACATGTGTCAGCGTGTGCTACAACATGAGCCGCTACGGCACCGATGAATACATCGCCGCCGACCTGATCACCGACATACTCTCGGCAGGAAAATCGTCGCGCTTCTACCGGCGGCTTTTCCTTACCACACCCTATTTCTCTGAAATCGATGCGAGCATCATAGGATGTGAGGACCCGGGAGTGGTGATGATAATGGCATTCCTCAATCCCGGTGTCGACCCCCGACAGGCCATCGACGCCATTGAAAAGGAACTCCGTCAGCTGGTTGAGCAAGGTGCCACGGAGCATGAACTCCAACGGGCCAAAAACAAGTCGCAGAGCACCCGCACATTCGGGATGATGAACGTGGGCACGCGTGCCAGCGAGATAGCCCTCGCGGAGTATCATGGCGAAACCATTGCGGAAATATCTGCCCGCTACCGCAACCTTCCGCTCGCCACGGTCAACCGTGTGGCAGCCGAACTGTTCCGTCCTGAAAATCAAAACATTCTGATTTATAAATAATCATATCGATCAACTCTCCAAACCTTGTTTAACCTCATGAACACCCCCCGGTTTTTTCTTCTGATCTCTGTGGCACTGTCGGTCATGCTCATGCTCGGGGGCTGCTCCACGAAAAAAAATACGGCCGCCTCGCGAAACTACGCTGCCTTCATAACCCGCTACAATATATATTATAACGGCGACAAACACTACAAGGAGACGCTCCAGGAGATGGAGAAAAACTATGAGGACGACTACACCCGAACCCTCTTCAGTCATCCGGCCGAAGCACGCAATAACCCGAAGTCGCCTCAGCCGCAGGGTGATTTCACCCGCTCCATTGAGAAGGCCCAGAAAGCCATTCAGCTCCGTTCGATAAAAAAACGTCCGGCACGCAAACCGGGCCGGAACCAGTCGGCCGAGTACAAGGCATGGCTCAAACGCGACGAGTATAACCCGTTCCTTCACAACGCATGGATGATGATGGGGCGCAGCCAATACATGAACGGCGACTTCCTCGGGGCCGCGTCGACATTCTTCTATGTCAGCAAGCATTTTGTGTGGCTGCCGCAAACGGTGACCGAGGCCAAAATATGGCAGGCGCGGAGCTATTGCTCCATGGACTGGCTCTTTGAAACGGAAACGATAATGAGCCGAATCAAACAAGATGAGCTGACAAACAAGAATCTAAAGGAACTATATAATGTGACTTACGGCGATTTCTACGTCAAGTCGGGAAAATACGCCGAAGCGGTGCCGTATCTCCAAAAGGGGGCCGAACTCAGTTCCGGGGCACAGAAAACCCGACTGTATTTTCTGCTCGGACAGATGCTCGAACGGCTCGGTCGCAAAGGTGAGGCCTACCAGGCGTTCCGGAAAGCCGGCAGTTCATCGTCGGCATCCTACCGCACCAAGTTCAACGCCAGGATAAAGCAGAGCGAGGTGTTTGAAGGAAATGATATAAAGAAAGAGGTGAATGCCCTGCGGCGCATGACCCGCTATGGCCGCAACAGGGAGTATCTCGACCAGATATATTATGCCATCGGTAACCTCTATCTGTCGCGGCGCGACACAACCCAGGCTATCGAAAACTATAAGCTCGCCGTGGAGAAGTCAACCAGAGGAGGCATTGAGAAGGCTTTGGCGCAGATAACGCTCGGCGCGCTCTATTTCAACCGTCATCAATATGAGAAAGCCCAGCCCTGCTACTCCGAGGCTATAAGCCAGATTCCGGAGGATTACCCCGACTACAAGGTGCTCAAACGCCGGTCGGACGTGCTCGACGAACTGGCCATCTACTCCCAAAACGTCACCCTGCAGGATTCACTGCTCCGCCTGTCGCACATGACGGTCGAGGAACAGGAGAAAATCATCCGTGGTATAATCAAAGAACTGGAGGAGAAGGAGAAAAAAGAGGCCGAGGATGCCCGCCGTGAGGAGTATCTGGCACAGCAGGCGGCGGCCGGAACCGGACTCAACAACAACTCCGCCTCGTCGCCTAACACTTTTGTGCTTAACAGCGACAACTCTTGGTATTTCTATAACACCGCTACCCGAAACGCCGGTAAGACCGAGTTCCAGCGCCGTTGGGGCAGCCGAAAACTGGAGGATAACTGGCGCCGACGCAACAAATCGTCGTTCGACCTCAATGACTTCGAACCTGAAAAGGATGATGACGACAATGAAAACAGCGACGACGACCAGTCGTCGGACATGACTCCTGAGGAAAAGGAGAAGCAGGCTCAGCTCGAAGCTAACGAAAATGACCCCCACAAGGTGGAATACTACCTCAAACAGATCCCCAAAACCGACGCCGAACGGGCAACGGCCAACGAGGTGATTCAGGAGGGGTTGTACAACATGGGTGTCATCCTGAAGGATAAGCTCGAGGATTTCCCCGCCGCCACTCAGGAGTTTGACAAGCTGCTGACGCGCTACCCCGACAACATCTACAGGCTCGACGTATACTACAATCTCTATCTGATGAACATGCGTGCGGGCAACACTGCCATGGCCGAACGCTACCGCAACCTGATCGTCAACGAATTCCCCGAAAGCGTCTACGGACAGGCGATGCGCGACCCTGACTATATTGAGAATCTAAAGGTCATGGAGCTACGGCAGGAGCAGATGTATGAGCAGGCCTACGCCGACTATCTCGACAACCGCAACTCCGAGGTGCATGCCGCCTACGCTACCATGGCCGAGCTTTATCCGACAAGCAAGCTGATGCCCAAATTCATGTTCATCGACGCCCTGGCCTATGTGACCGAGAATAAGCCCGACGAGTTCAAGGAACGGCTCAAGACCCTGTTGGAGAGATACCCCGAAACCGACATAACCCCCATTGCCTCGAACTATCTCAAGGAACTGGCCCGCGGACGCAAGTTGCATAGCGGTGGTTCGAACTCACGTGGCATGCTCTGGGACATAAGACTCGGAAATGACTCAATAGCAAACAACGACGATGAACTGTCGTTTGACCTGAATCCTGATTCCGAACAGCTCTACATTCTTCTTTTCCCGACTGACAAGGTCAATGCCAACGACCTGCTGTTCCGTGTGGCACGCCACAACTTCACATCGTTCGCTGTCAAGGATTTCGACCTGGAACAGATGAATTTCGGTCGCCTCGGATTGCTCATTGTCAAGGGATTCGATAATCTCAACCAGCTCAACGCCTACAAAAGGGTGATGGCCGACAACAGCTCGTGGGAAATGCCGCGCGGTGTCCGCCCCGTGATTATAAGCAAGGCCGACTTTGAAAAGCTGCTCCGCGAAGGACGGTCGTTCGACGACTATTTCCGCTATGCCGAGGATAAACTCTATGATGCCGTTGAGGATAGTGTCATTGAGTTCGAGGAGGAGGCTGAACCTGAACCCGCCCCCGAATCGGAGGATGTCGTGCCTGCTCAATCAGCACCCTTACAGGAACCTGAGGCTCCGGCACAACCTGAACCAGAGGCCCCGAAGGTCAATAATCAGACCGAACAGACTCAGCCCGCGCCAGTGGAGAACAAGGAGCCGTCACCTGAGGTGTCGCGCTCGGTGAAGCCCGGCAAGCAGCCCGCTCCGGCTGTTGCCAAGCCGGCCGACAAGGCCAAGCCGAAAACCGCTCCGGCGGCTAAGCCTGTGACCAAGCCAATCACCCCACCGCAGAAAGTGCTCCCCTACTATCCACCCGGATCGGAGGGCGACGATGACGACCTGCTGTGAAAGAGATGTCAGTTAATGAAATATTAATCCGATAACCGAATAGACATGAGTAGTAAAACAATCCTTTGGGCCGATGACGAGATAGATTTGCTGAAACCCCACATTCTGTTTCTAAAACAAAAAGGGTATGACGTGATCACCGCCAACAATGGTCATGACGCCGTTGAGCTGGCGTCGGAAACCCCTGTCGACCTGATTATCCTGGATGAGAACATGCCGGGACTGACCGGATTGGAGACACTCGCCAGGATAAAACAGATTTTGCCGGCCACGCCGGTGATAATGATCACCAAAAGCGAGGAGGAGAACATCATGGATCAGGCCGTGGGAAATAAAATCTCGGACTATCTGATAAAACCCGTCAACCCTAATCAGATTCTCATCTCGATAAAAAAACATCTCCATTCCGGGCAACTCGTGTCGGAAAAGGCAACGAAGGACTATCGTGAGGAGTTCTCGAAGATCTCGGAGTCGATGGCGCGCTGTGTCAGTCTGACTGACTGGATGGAGCTCTACAAGCGCCTGGTGTTCTGGGAACTGAAACTCTCGGCCACCGACACCAACATGGATGAACTGCTGGAGATGCAGAAAACCGAGGCCGACTGCGAGTTCTACAAGTTTGTCAAACGGAACTATGAACAGTGGGTCAACGACTCTGACCGCGGGTTCATCATGAGCCCCGACATATTCAAGAAAAAGATTTTCCCGTTGATCGATGCCGGTGAGAAAATATTCTTCATTTTGATTGATAATTTCCGACTCGACCAGTGGGAGGTTGTCAAACCGCTGCTGTCCGACCTTTTCACGGTTGAGGAGGATATGTATTGCTCAATTCTGCCAACGGCCACGCAATATGCGCGTAACGCCATTTTCTCAGGTTTGATGCCCGAAAAAATCGCCTCGATGTTCCCTGAACTGTGGGTCGACGAGGATTCGGAGGAAGGGAAGAACATCAATGAGTCGCCCCTGATTGCCACGCACTTCGACCGCTACCGCCGCCGTTGCCGGTTCTCATATAATAAAATCAACGATTCGGCGGCCGGGGAGAAACTGCTGCGCGAGTTCTCCAATCTGGAAAACAATGACTTGAATGTCATTGTGCTCAATTTCATCGACATGCTGTCGCATGCCCGAACCGAATCGAGGATGATACGCGAACTGGCGCAGTCAAACGCCGCCTACAGGTCGATCACCGAATCCTGGTTCCGCCATTCGGCTGCCATGGACCTGTTCAAAACCATCGCCGCCAAGGGCCACAGGATTATCCTCACCACCGACCACGGCACAATCAGGGTCACCAACCCTATAAAGGTTGTGGGCGACAAAAACACCAACACCGCCCTGCGATATAAAGTGGGGAAAAATCTGACCTACAACAACCGGCAGGTGTATGAAATCAAGTCGCCGGCACGCTACGGACTGCCGTCGCCGAATGTGTCGTCGACCTACATCTTCGCCGGAAACCGCGATTTCTTCGCCTATCCCAACAACTATAATTATTACGTACAATATTACACCGACACGTTCCAGCATGGTGGCATCTCGCTCGAGGAGATGCTCGTTCCGCTGGTGTCGCTTAAAGCTAAATAGGAATGAAAAAGGATATAGTTATCGCTGACATCGCGCATATCGACGATGCGGCCAAGAAGTTTGTTAAGCTGATGGGTGACAACACTATCTTCGCATTCTATGGCGAGATGGGCGCAGGAAAAACCACCTTCATCAACGCCCTGTCACATGCGCTCGGGGTGGTCGACGATGTCACCAACTCCCCCTCGTTCTCAATCATCAACGAGTATAGGTCTGATTCCACGGCTGAACTGATTTATCATTTCGACCTCTACCGTCTGGAAAGCATCGACGAGGCCTATGACATTGGTGTGGAGGATTATTTCGACTCGGGTGCGGTTTGTCTGCTGGAGTGGCCCGAACGGATCGAGGATATTCTCCCTGACGACACCGTCAAGGTGACGCTCACTGTCAATGACGACATGTCTCGGACTCTCACCCTCGATATTCCACAATGAACATAGTCCGACTGGAGGAGACCGCCTCCACAAACAGTTATCTGGCCGACCATGCCGATGAGCTGCCAACCGGAACGGTGGTGGTGGCCGACACGCAGACCGCCGGTCGCGGACAGCGTGGCAACTCTTGGGAGTCGGAGCCGGGCAAGAACCTTACGTTCTCGATGCTTCTGCGTCCGTCGTTTGTGTCGGCCCGCGAGCAGTTTCTCATCTCGAGGGCTGTTTCCGTTGGTATAGCCACGGTGTTGAGCAAGTTCACCAAAGGTGGTGAGGAGGTGGCCATAAAATGGCCCAACGACATTTATGTCGGCGGACAGAAAATAGCGGGGATCCTTATTGAAAATTCCCTCATGGGGAAGGATATCTCACGGTCAATCGTGGGCGTGGGGTTGAATGTCAATCAGTTGCAGTTTCGTTCAGATGCCCCGAACCCTGTGTCGATTATCCATCTGACCGGTGAGGAGACCCCTCTCGGGCCGTTGCTTGAGGAGGTTGCCGCGAGCATGTCGCGCCGTGTGGAATCGCTTCGTGGTGCCGACGGGCGTGCCGAGGTGACCCGCCTGTACGACTCCATGCTGTGGCGCCGTGACGGATTCTACCCCTATGTCACCGCTCAGGGTGAGCCGTTTCAGGGCGAGATAGTTGGAATCGCGCCTGACGGGGTGATGACTCTCCGCGACGAAACCGGACGTGAACGTGAATTCGCATTTAAAGAGGTGCATTTTGTGATATGATAAAGGCATGGATAAGGGCCATGCGCCTGCACACGCTAACCGTGTCGGTAGCCACCGTGTTGGCTGCCGCCGCCCTCACCCTCCGTTACGGGTGTTTCAAACCGGTGGCCGTAGCGTTGTGCATGGTTTTTGCATTGCTGGCCCAGATAACATCAAATTTCGCTAACGAATACTACGATTTCAAGCAAGGACTTGACAAAAAAGGCAGGGCGGGGTTCCGACGTGGAGTCACCGAGGGCGACATAACCCCTTCGGCCATGAAAACGGGCACGTTTGTGACGCTGGCCATGGCGTGCGCCATCGGATTGTGTCTCACCTATTATGGCGGGTTGTGGCTGATTTGGGCCGGTTTGGCCATAGCTGTGGCGGCCCTCGCTTACAGCACCGGGCCTTATCCGCTGTCACAACACGGATTAGGTGAGGTGGCCGTGGTGTTCTTTTTCGGCATAGTGCCGGTGAATCTCACCTTCTATGTCTGCTCGTTGGGGTGGAACTTGCAGGTTTTTCTGACTTCGCTGTCCATGGGCTTGCTGATTTCCAACGTGATGATTGTCAACAATTACAGGGATTGTGACGATGACAGGTCGGTTGGTAAGCACACTTTGGCTGTGCTGATAGGCCGGCGGTCGACGGCGGCGATATATCTGCTGAACGGCTATGCCGCCGTGGCCCTGATGTGGGGCTTATGGTCGGAAAGCGTTGCTCCGGTCATCGCATCCGTGGTGTTTCTCGCGCTTCACACCCTGGTGTGGTGGAGAATGATCCACTCCGAGGGGGCGGCCTTAAACCCTGTGTTAGGTCTGACGGCCAAGCTTTCGCTCCTCTACAGCCTGCTGTTTCTTCTGTTCACATAAGGCGGCGTAAAACTAAGGCCGGAGTTTGTGCGAATATCGTCGTACAGTCTCCGGCCTCGTTTATTTTCCGTCGGTGTGTCACATCCCTTTTTTGCGGCTTACCTCGGCGTCGAGCACCGCTACGGTGGTTAGGTTGACAATGTCGCGCACGGGAGCATCGACTTTAATGAAGTGGACAGGTTTGCGAAGACCCATCTGCACGGGTCCGATAGCCTCGCCCACACCCATTTCGAGCATCAGGCGAAATGCCGTGTTGGCCGCGCTGAGGTTGGGGAAGATGATTGTGTTGACATTTTTCCCTTTGAGGCGGGTGAAGGGGAACGCTTCGTCGCGGAGGTCGCGGTTGAGGGCGTAGTTGACCTGCATTTCACCGTCGATGGCCAGGGTGGGGTATTCCTGCTGCATTTTTTCAACCACATTGTGGACTTTGGCGCATTCCGTGACATTGCTTGAGCCGAAATTGCTGTAGCTGACCATGGCCATCACCGGTTCGACGGCGAAGAAGCGGACTGTTTCAGCCGACAGGCGGGCTATGTCGCGGAGGGTGTCCTCGTCGGTGGTCTGGTTGATGGAGGTGTCTGACAGGAAGTATGTGCCACGTTTGGTGTCGATGATGTGCATGGTGGCGAAATGGTTGTAGCCTTCGCGTATGCCGATTACGTCGCGTGCCATTGACTCAATGTTATGGAAGTTGGAGTAGGCGCCGGCGATGAATGCGTCGGCGTCGCCGGTTTCAACCATCATCATTCCGAAGTAGTTGCGGTCGAACATTTTCTCCAGTGCCTCATCGAAGGTCATACCCTTCCGTTCACGCTTTTTGGCCAGCAGGGTGGCATAGCGTTCGCGGCGCTGTGCTTCGCGGTCATGGCGGGGATTGATGATTTCGATGTTGCTGATGTCGGTGCCGAGCCGCTCTGCTCGTCGGTTGATCATTTCGGCGTTACCCAGAAGCACGGGGATGGCAATGCCCTGGCGTGCCACGCTGGCGGCTGCCTCGAGCATGTTGTCGGTGTTCCCTTCGCCGAACACAACGCGTTTGCTGTGTTCCTTGGCTTCTTCGGTGATTGAGCGGACGAGTTTGTTGTCGTAGCCCATCAGCTGGCGCAGACGTGCGTAGTATTCATCCCAGTCGGTAATCGGCTTGCGTGCCACTCCGCTTTCCATGGCGCCACGGGCCACGGCGGGTGCCACTGTTATCAGTAGTCGAGGGTCGAGAGGTTTGGGGAGGATGTATTCGGGACCGAACGAAAGGTGTTCGCCACCATAAGCGCTGTTGACGATCGATGGAACGGGCTCTTTGGCCAGTGATGCGATGGCGTAGACGGCAGCGAGTTTCATCGCCTCGTTGATTTCGGAGGCACGGCAGTCAAGTGCCCCGCGGAAAATGTAGGGGAATCCGAGCACGTTGTTGATCTGGTTGGGATAGTCGCTTCGGCCGGTGGCGAAAATAAGGTCGGGACGAGTGGCTTTGGCCACATCGTAGGCTATTTCGGGGTCAGGATTGGCCAGTGCGAAAACAATCGGGCGGGGTGCCATGGATTTCACCATCTCAGGGGTCACCACATCTTTCACTGACAGACCGAGAAACACGTCGGCATCTTTCATGGCGTCGGCCAGAGTGGCCACATCGCGTGTGGTGGCGAACTGTCGTTTCTGCTCGTTGAGGTTCGTCCGCGAGGTGGTTATGGGACCTTTGCTGTCACACATCACCACATTCTCCGGTTTCACGCCAAGGGCTATGTAGAGTTTGGTGCAACTTACGGCTGCGGCACCGGCACCGTTGACAACGAGTTTTATTTCCCCGATTTTCTTGTTTTGAAGTTCGAGGGCGTTGAGCAGTCCGGCAGCTGAGATTATCGCCGTGCCGTGCTGGTCGTCGTGCATGACCGGAATGTCACACTCTTTTTTCAGTCGTTCCTCGATTTCGAAGCAGTCAGGTGCCTTAATATCCTCGAGGTTTATTCCGCCGAAGGTGGGGGCGATGGCTTTGACCGTCTGAATGAATTTTTCAGGGTCTTTTTCATCGACTTCGATGTCGAAACAGTCAAGTCCGGCGAATATTTTAAACAGCAACGCTTTACCTTCCATCACCGGTTTTCCGGCCAGCGCACCAATGTCGCCCAGACCCAGTACGGCTGTTCCGTTTGAAATCACGGCAACGAGATTTCCCTTGTTGGTGTAGTCGTAAACGTCAGATTCGTTTTTCTCGATATGTTTGCAAGGGAAGGCCACGCCGGGGGAGTAGGCTAAGGCGAGGTCTTGTTGTGAGGAATATGGTTTAGTGGGAACGATTTCAATTTTGCCGGGACGTGGATAGCGATGATAGTCAAGCGCCATCTGCTCGGTGATCTGTTTTTTTTGTTTGTTAGATTCCATTTGAATTTAAGTAGTTAGAGTGTGCCGATTGTTTACTGCCACATTTTTTGATTATTTATTATACAAAATTACATAAATTTAATCGGATTGCGCTCATATTTCAGTGTTGAGGTATGTTAAATTTTACTATAGTTAAAGAGAGGGGTTTTGAACTGCCCGGGTGTTCCGTCGGATTCGGCCACGCCGTCGTCGTCGAACTCAGGTGAACGGTGCTTCCGGTTATATATAATATGGTGTATATCTATATAATATAATGAGTCGATAAATGGATGGTTCATGCAGGTATATAAAAAAATTGACCGACCCTCTCGGACCGGCAACTTAATTTCGGGATTTAACCCGAACAAACCTAACATAAAACACGAGTATTATCAAAAAATGAATTAGCCTTTTTAAACACTAAATTCTAACATAAATACTAACCCTTAAAACTAATTCTATACTAAGGCTAATTCCACAAACTAATTTTTTACTTTAGTATCTTGTACATTTTTGAATGTTCTAATTAACTTTTACGATGCAAAGTTAATCACCAATTTTTCATTTTGCAATAGCATATAACGCATATATAGATTAAATATCGATTATATTTTTGCTAAATGCCTATTAAATAGTATGTTAATATTTGGCATTCTCAGAATGAATATAGATAATATATTAATACTCCAAGTCTATATTTGGTAATTGAAGCCTCCTATCAATAAAAAATCGGGGGCTGGGCTATTATCATTTTCCCGATTTTTTATGAGAAATTTTGGCGCTTGCTCTGTGAAAATATATAACGGCGGTGAAGCCATAATATTGTACTGTGGCGATGGAAATCATGTGGGGCATGGTTTATCAAGGGGCGATCAGGGCTACGCTGAAAACTTAAATTTCAGATTATACTGAATTATTTCAGAAAAATATTGTAATTTTAGGGTGAGTAAAAAACTTCAACATACTTAATTTGTGAGATGAACTTCAAGGATTGCATAGAAAGATTCAAGCAGCGTCATCGCTATGAGCACCTGAACCCCCGGGCCGCTCTGATCGACATGGACGGCACCCTATATGATTCGATGGTCAACCACACGGCGGCCTGGCATCGCATGATGCTTGATTTAGGCGTCAAATGTGACCGTGACGAATTCTATCTTTTTGAAGGTATGACCGGGGCCACAACAATCAATCTTCTGTTTCGGCGCGCGTTCGGCCATGAGGTGTCACCGGAAGAGTGCGCCCGTCTCTACAAGCGGAAAACTGAACTTTTCGCACAGATGCCGCCGGTGGAGCCTATGCCTGGAGCCAAAGAGATTACCGACCGTATTTGTCAACTCGGACTGAAACGGGTGCTTGTCACCGGTTCGGGTCAAAGTTCGTTGATTAACAGGTTGGAGAAGGATTATCCGGGAGTTTTTCTGCCCGGGATGATGATCACTTCGCATTCCGTCAAACAGGGCAAGCCTCACCCCGAGCCTTATCTCATGGCTATGAAACTTGCCGGGGTGACACCCGCCGAGTCCATCGTCATTGAAAACGCACCTTTGGGAGTGAAGGCGGGCGACACCGCCGGAGCGTTCACCATAGCCGTGACAACCGGACCCATACCCAAAAAAGAGATGGAGCGCGCCGGGGCGGCAGTGATTTTCGACTCCATGGAGCAGTTTGCGGAAGAATTTGACGAATTATTCAACGCATTGCAAAACAGTTGACGGCGCTGGCGTGTTCAATACTATGACAATATATATTATAATGTGTGCGCCATCGCCGTTGAGATTCCGTCGGACTGACCCGAAGTCCTTTCGATAGTGGAAGTTTCCATGCATGATCAGCGCATAAACCAGCGTCTAAAACAAAAAAAATCATGGATCAACAATTGATATTTTCCAACCATGTAGCCCAGAAGCTCGATGAGATAGTGGCTGCGATGAAGCCCGCCAATGTGGTGGTGCTCGTAGATTCCAACGTGCATGAAGCAGTGATTCCCCGCATGCAGATGGAGTCAGAAACCGTTGCCAACGCGAAAATCGTGGTGGTCAAACCGGGTGAGGAACATAAAACTCCCGACACTCTGTCATATATATGGAATGAACTCGTTGAAGCCGGCGTCACACGCTCATCGCTCATTGTGAACATGGGTGGGGGCGTCATAACCGACATGGGCGGTTTCGCCGCATCGACCTTCAAACGGGGAGTGAGATTCATAAACATTCCAACCACATTGCTGGCGGCCGTCGACGCTTCCGTAGGGGGTAAGACCGGAGTGAACTTCGGCGGATTGAAAAACCAGATTGGCGCATTCTCCGAGGCACAGACCGTCATCATTTCCACAACCTTCTTCAAAACCCTCCCCGATTCTGAGCTATGGTCGGGCTACGCCGAAATGATCAAACATGGTTTGCTGGCTACGAAAGAACAGTATGACCGACTGCTCGCCTACGACCTCACCGACCGCAACTACGACCGTATGCTCGAGCTGCTCGAGGAGAATGTCAAGGTTAAGGCACGCATTGTGGAGGCCGACCCCACTGAAAAAGGGTTGCGCAAGGCACTTAACCTCGGTCACACCATGGGCCACGCATTCGAGGAACTCGCCTTGGAACGTCAGTCGCCCCTCTCACACGGCTATGCCGTCATATTCGGACTTGTCGGCGAACTTATCCTTTCAAAAAACAAAGTAGGTTTCCCGAAGGACGAACTCGAGCGTCTGGCCGCATATGTGCGCCGGCACTACGGAGAGTTCAGCTTCGAAGGTGAGGAGGATGACCGTCTGATAGCCCTGATGCGCCACGACAAGAAAAACTATTCCGCATCGAGCATCAATTTCACCCTTCTCTCAGGAATAGGGAGCGTGGAGATCGACACCGTTGCATCAGAACGCGAAATCCGCGACGCCTTCAACGAATATCGACAGCTGTTGAAACCATAACATGTCCGCCGGAGAGGAGTGTAAACCGGTGATCGGCAGAGATATGGCAACCATTCTTTCAGTTAAACAGCAGAATCAAACAAAACGAATCACAACATAAATTTATCGCATGGAAAACTATGTTATAACAATCGGACGGCAGTTCGGCAGCGGAGGCAGGGAACTCGGCCGACTCATAGCTGCCCGATTCGGCATCAAATTCTATGACAAGCAACTGCTTGTCGAAGCCGCCCGCCACGCCGGAATGAACCCCCAGCTGTTCGTCAACGCCGACGAGAAAGCCCCGTCGTTCATCAACGGCATGTTCCCGTTCAATCTCGGAATCAACCCAACGGTGCTGTGCAATTGCGACAACACCATCAGCGATGAGTCGATCTACAATCAGCAGAGCGAGTTCATCAAAATGCTGGCAAACAGTGAGCCATGCGTGATAGTTGGACGCACAGCCGATTACATACTCCGCGACCATCCCCGCGCCATCAACATTTTCGTGCATGCCGACATGGCCGACTGCGTGGCCCGCATAATCGCCCGCAGTGACTGCAAAACGGCTCAGGAAGCCGAATCCAAAGCCCGCAAGGTCAACAAACTCAGGGCCGGATTCTACAATTTCTATTCCGACAAACGCTGGGGCGACGCCGCCTCCTACGATCTCACCTTCAACTCCTCGAAGATAAAGATGGAGGACGCCGTCGACCTCATAGCCGAATACATCCGCCGTCGGTTCAACATCGAACCCGTCCGAGGCTGACCTCCATCCACCGGACCCCATGCGACCGGCGCAGCCACTTCCGGGTGACTGCGGCAAGTTCCGGCGTGCAGTTGCAAAGAGGGTGTTTGAAAACAAAAGTACAACACCCGTTACCCGTTATGAAGGGGAAATGATATATAATAAATAATCGGTGGAATATTTGAATAACTGAAAAAAAATTCGTTACTTTGCAAACTAATTGCGAAAGGACGTCCCGACGGGGAGTGTCCGTAAGCTGAAAGAAAGAAAAATAAACAGATAACAAAAAGATATCCAATGCTTTACACAATTATTATTGTATTGACTGTTATTGTCGCCATCCTTCTGGTGGCTGTGGTCCTCGTTCAGAAATCTAAAGGCGGTGGTCTGGCATCGAACTTCGCCGGTTCAAACCAGGTGCTCGGTGTGCGTCGAACCAACGACTTCATTTCCAACGCCACATGGACTCTGGCCGGATTGGTGGCCGTGCTTTCAATTGCATCGGTTTTCTGCAATCCTTCAGCACAGACCAGCAACGGACCTCGTGTGAAAGTGCAGAACACCGTAGTAGCCGGAACTGAATACTCCACTGAGACTGCCGCTCAGGAAGTGGTTGTGGACGATGCCGCTCAGGTGGCTTCAGAGGAGGCGACCGACTCTGTCAACAATTAACAGCAAGCGCATTAGCCACAACATCTGAAACTCATTCGGGAGTTCCGGTGATCAAACCCCTCAAAAGGTTTCATCGCGGTACTCCCTTTGTCGCATGGTGTCGCACGATGTCGCCGCTGCTGCAACCTTGAACGGCTATCCTGTGACTGCCGACTGACGCCGGAGCGCCAACTCCCCGACGGCTTCGGTTCCGGCAGGGATATGATTCGGATAAAAGATTCGACGCATCGGCTCCTGTGCCACACCTCCAAAACATCCTCTTAATCAATTGACTGACTTGATAGAACGAATTATCATAATTGAATCGGTTGATCCCGTGGCTTTCTACGGTGTCAACAATTGCAACATGCATCTGCTCCGCAACCTCTTCCCGAAGTTGCGCATCATGGCCCGTGGCTCTGTGATAAAGGTCATTGGCGAGAGTGAGGAAACCGAGCAGTTTGAACAGAAAATCAGAGAGATAGAAAAATACTGCGTCGAACACAACTCGTTGACAGAAGAGGTCATCCTCGACATTGTCAAAGGGTCGGGGGTGCCTGAGATGAAGAAAGACGGTGTCATAATCTATGGCATCAACGGGAAACCGATTTCAGGCCGTAACCCTAACCAGCAGAAGCTCGTCGAGGAGTTCAACAGCAACGATTTGACGTTCGCGCTCGGTCCGGCCGGAACGGGTAAGACCTACATAGCCATAGCATTGGCTGTCAGGGCATTGAAAAACCGCGAGGTGCGCAAAATCATACTTTCGCGTCCGGCTGTCGAGGCGGGTGAGAAACTGGGATTCCTTCCCGGTGACATGAAGGATAAGATCGACCCATATCTGCAGCCCCTTTACGATGCCCTGGAGGATATGATTCCAGCCGTGAAGCTGAAAGAATATATGGAGACGAACGTAATCCAGATAGCCCCGCTGGCGTTCATGCGCGGCCGCACGCTCAACGACGCCGTGATTGTGCTCGACGAGGCGCAGAACACCACCACCCATCAAATCAAGATGTTCCTGACCCGTCTGGGCAACAACGCCAAGATGATCATCACGGGCGACATGTCGCAGATCGACCTTCCCAGGTCGGTGCCGTCGGGCCTTGCCCATGCGCTGCGTGTGCTCGACCGGGTGCCGGGCATAGGCAAGGTGGAGTTTGGCAAAAAAGATATAGTGCGCCATCCGCTGGTGCAGAGAATAGTCGACGCCTACGAGAAATTCGATAAACAATCACCTGAGCCGGAGCAGGAAAACGGGTGACGGATCCTCGCATAGCCCGCTCATCGGGCTGTAGAGAAAAAAACTGATTTACACCAATAAAATAAAAAATCATTCCGTATGGAAGCAACACTTTTGACAACAGATTTCAAATTTCCTTCACAAACCGCTGAGTATCACGGTAAAGTACGTGACGTTTACACCATCGACGACAACATCATGGTGATGATCGCATCGGACCGCATCTCGGCATTTGACGTCGTACTGCCCAAGGGTATCCCCTTCAAAGGACAAGTGCTCAATCAGCTCGCGGGATATTTCCTCGACGCTACCGCCGACATTGTCCCCAACTGGAAAATAGCGTCGCCCGACCCCATGGTCACCGTTGGTTACAAAGCGGAAGGTTTCCGTGTGGAAATGATTATCCGTGGCTATCTCACCGGATCGGCATGGCGCGAATACAAAGCCGGATGCCGCGAACTCTGCGGTGTGAAACTCCCTGAGGGAATGCGCGAGAACCAGGCTTTCCCCGAGCCTATCATCACCCCCACCACCAAGGCCGATGCCGGACACGACGAAAATATCTCGCGTGAGCAGATCATCGCGCAGGGAATAGTTTCGGCTGAGGACTACGAAGTGATGGAGCGATACACCCGCGCTCTGTTTGCCCGCGGCACCGAGATGGCCGCCGAGAAAGGCCTGATTCTGGTCGACACCAAATATGAGTTCGGCAAACGCGACGGCAAGGTGATTCTGATCGACGAGGTGCACACCCCCGACTCATCACGCTATTTCTATGCCGACGGCTACCAGGAGAAATTTGAAAAAGGAGAGCCTCAGCGCCAGCTGTCGAAAGAATTTGTGCGCCAGTGGCTTATCGAAAACGGATTCATGGGACAGGCCGGTCAGGTCGTTCCCGAAATGACCCCCGAGTTCGTGAAGTCAGTTTCTGACCGCTACATTGAATTATATGAGAAAATCACCGGCCGGCAATTTGTCAAAGCCGATGAGAGCAATCTCGCCGAGCGCATCGAAAACAACACGCTCAATTGTCTTAAAGAGCTGAATCTCTGATGGATATAAAGGCAGAGAAAATAAACCCTTACGTCAACGACTCCCGCACCAAAACCGAACAGGTGCGGGAGATGTTTGACTCAATAGCGCCGGCCTATGATTTCATGAACCGCGCCATGACCTTCGGCATCGACAAATGGTGGAGGGCGCTGGCCGTCAGGATGATACGCCGGACAAACCCCGGCAATATCCTCGATGTTGCCACAGGCACCGCCGACCTGGCCATCAAGCTCGCGTCGGAGATGAAAACGGCCCATGTCACCGGCATCGACCTTTCCGAAGGGATGATAGCCCTGGGCAAGGAGAAGGTGGCGCTCAAAAGGATGGCCGACCGGGTGACGCTGAAGGCGGCCGACTGTCTCGACCTCCCTTTCGCCGACAACACGTTTGACTGCGTG
The DNA here is from genome assembly GCA_036308365.1 of Muribaculaceae bacterium. Taxonomy (GTDB): domain Bacteria; phylum Bacteroidota; class Bacteroidia; order Bacteroidales; family Muribaculaceae; genus CAJUPY01. Next base: position 8,363 of record JAXJVW010000115.1, on the reverse strand, counting down.
ACAGTGGCCTACGGGGTGCGCAACTTCGAGCATCTCGACAAGGGCTACCGCGAGATGTTCCGCGTGCTCGCCCCCGGCGGCATGATATGCGTCATCGAACTGTCGACGCCCGAATCACCTTTGGTGAAACCATTCTACAAAATCTACACGCGCACCTTGATTCCGGCCGTCGGAAGGCTGATTTCAAAGGACACCCGCGCTTACTCCTACCTCCCCGAGAGCATCGCCGCCGTTCCTCAGGGCGACAGCATGCTCCAACTCATGCAGCTCGCAGGCTTTAAAAACCGAAAGTGCCGCAAACTGACCTTCGGCACCTGTTCAATATACACCGCTACAAAATGAAGGATTTCCTGATTATTCTACGACGGTTCGTACCACCCTACAAGAAATATCTGATACTCAGTATCATATTCAATATACTGGCAGCCTTCCTGACCCTGTTTTCGTTCGCTGTGATCATTCCCATTCTGGAGATGCTGTTCAAAGTGAAGGAAGGGGTCTACACCTACATGACCCTTGAACAGGGATCGCTCAAGGATGTGCTGTTCAACAACTTCTATTTCTACACCCAGGAGGCGGTTGACCAATGGGGGCAGTCAACGACGCTCGCCCTGCTGGCCGCCCTGCTGGTTGTCATGACGGCACTGAAAACCGGGGTCACCTACCTCGGATCGTTCTTCGTCATTCCGATGCGCTCGGGCATTGTGCGCGACATCCGCAACTTCGTCTACGACAAAATTGTCACCCTCCCCATTTCCTTCTTCACCTCGGAGCGGAAGGGCGACGTGATGGCCCGCATGAGCGGCGACGTGGCCGAGATTGAGAACTCAGTCATGGCTTCGCTCGACATGATATTCAAAAACCCCGTGATGATCATCGTTTGCCTGGCCACAATGATATTCATCTCATGGCAGCTCACCCTGTTTGTGCTGGTGTTGCTCCCGTTGGCCGGAATAGTCATGGGCCGGATAGGCAAACGTCTGAAACGTAAGTCATTGCGAGGCCAGAACCAGTGGGGATTGCTGATGTCGAACATCGAGGAGACGCTGGGCGGACTGCGCATCATCAAGGCGTTCAACGCCGAGGACAAGGTGAAACGTCGCTTCCACGATGAAAACCAGGTGTTTTTCAACCTCTCAAACTCCATTGCCCGGCGCCAGGCCCTGGCCCATCCCATGAGCGAATTTCTGGGCACCGTGGCCATATCCATCGTGCTCTGGTTCGGAGGCTCGCTTATCCTGAACAACTACACCAACATGGATGCGGCCTCGTTCATCTACTACATGGTGATATTCTACAGCATAATCAATCCGGCCAAGGACCTGTCGAAAGCTGTCTACGCCATTCAGAAAGGATTGGCGTCGATGGAGCGTATCGATAAGATTTTGGGTGCCGAGAATCCGATTCAGGACCCCGCCAAACCGGCGGAAATCAGCGAGCTGAAGGGACACATCCACTATAAGGACGTGACATTCAGCTATTCGCAGACACCGGTGCTGAAGGATATCAATCTCGACATTCCCGCCGGCAGCACCGTGGCCCTGGTGGGGCAGTCGGGCTCCGGAAAATCAACCCTGGCCGACCTTTTGCCACGTTTCTACGATGTTGACAGCGGCAGCATCACCGTTGACGGGGTGGACATCCGCGACCTCCGTGTCCACGACCTGCGCTCATTCATGGGAAATGTCAACCAGGAAGCCATCCTGTTCAACGACACGTTCTACAACAACATTACCTTCGGGGTCAAGGACGCCACGATGGAACAGGTGGTGGAAGCTGCGAAAATAGCCAACGCCCACCAGTTCATCGAAGAATCAGAGCATGGCTACCAGACAAACGTGGGCGACCGCGGATGCCGTCTGTCAGGCGGTCAGCGTCAGCGTGTCAGCATAGCCCGCGCCATATTGAAGAATCCGCCGCTGCTGATTCTCGACGAAGCCACTTCGGCTCTCGACTCAGAAAGCGAGAAACTGGTGCAGGAAGCGCTTGACCGCCTGATGAAAAACCGCACCACGCTCGTCATAGCCCACCGTCTGTCAACCATCAAGAACGCTTCGCTCATCTGCGTGCTCCATGAAGGACGTATCGTTGAGCGGGGAACCCACGATGAACTGCTGGCCATCAACGATGGATACTACCGCCATCTGGTCGACATGCAGAAATTTTAATTCTCTCTAACCTATAACCGGCGTGATCCCCAACCACTTCTCTCCGGTTATAATAAAAACTAACAATCAATTATGTTGGACATAAACAATTTATCGGAAATAATCAACGAATCACTCCGGAACATAAACTATCCGGCCACACCCGCCGGACTCTATCAGCCAATAGCCTACATCCTCGACTGCGGAGGCAAACGGTTGCGCCCGGTGCTCACCCTCGCAGCGTGTGAAGCACTCGGGGCTACTCCCGAAACAGCCATAAACCAGGCCATGGGTATGGAAATGTTCCATAACTTCACCTTGCTGCACGACGACGTGATGGACAAGGCCGACCTGCGCCGCGGACGCCCAACGGTCCACCGCAAATGGGATGAACCAACGGCCATTCTCAGTGGCGACGCACTGCTCACACTCGCAACACAGCGTGTCACCATCAACGCCGGTCAGCATCTCGGCCAGGTGATGGACCTGTTCAACAAAACCGCGATGGAGGTCTACGAAGGACAGCAGTTCGACATGGATTTCGAGCAACAGGACAATGTAACCATCGAACAATATGTCGAGATGATACGCCTGAAAACATCGGTGCTCCTCGGAGCGTCGTGCCAGATGGGCGCAATCATGGCCGGAGCTCCTGACAAAGTGGCCGATGCCCTCTACACCTACGGTGAGAAACTCGGTCTCGCCTTCCAGTTGCAGGACGACTATCTCGACACCTATGGCGACGCCCTGATTTTCGGAAAAGAGATTGGCGGTGACATCGTCAACAACAAAAAAACATGGCTGCTGGTCACCGCGCTGTCGCTCGACACAACCGGAAAACTCCGCAAACTCGTTGACCACTGCTCGGTTTCGAACGCCGAAAAAATTTCAACAGTCATGGAGATATACGACCGCTACGAAATCCCGCGACTCTGCACCGATGCCATCAAGGGCTACGTTGAGGAGGCGGTGGCGGCTGTGAAGTCGGCCGGATTGTCGCCCGCGGCTGAGAATTTCTTTGTTGAACTCGCTCAATCAACCATAGGACGCACCCACTGATGGCGATGCTCATCGACACCCACACCCATCTCTATCTGCCGGAGTTCGCCCCTGACCCCGCGGCGGCGGTTGACCGTGCCGTGGCCTCAGGCGTCGGGTTCATGCTCCTCCCCAATGTCGACCTAACCACCATCGCCGACATGAAACGGCTCCATGACAGTCGTCCGGAAGTGACGGCCATGGCCATGGGGCTGCATCCGACAGAGGTCAACGACGACTGGCGCCAAGCGCTCGACACGGTTCATAAGGAACTGACCGACAATCCGGGCGATTATGTCGCGATAGGGGAGATTGGCATCGACCTTTACTGGGACAAGAGCTTCCGAGAATCGCAGATGGAAGTGTTTCGTGAACAGTCACTGTGGGCGCTGGCGATGGACCTGCCCATAATCATACATTGCCGCGAGGGGCTCGACGAGGTGCTCCAGGTGCTCGGATCGCTTCCTTCTGTGCCCCGCGGAGTGTTCCACAGCTTCGGCGGCACGGTTGACGATGTTGACCGCATCCGCGCTCTGGGCGACTTCTATTTCGGAATAAACGGAATCGTGACATTCAAGAACTCGCGCCTCCGCGACACTCTGGGCCACATAGGCCCCGAACGCTTGCTGCTGGAAACCGACTCACCCTATCTGGCCCCGGTGCCTATGCGGGGCAAACGCAACGAATCAGCATATATGATTCATACGGCCGCCTACGTGGCCGACTCTCTGGGCGTCAGCGCTGACGAAGCGGCGGCCCTGACCACTCATAACGCAAAAACGCTATTTAAATTATGAATGACATTCTGACTCTGATCGCCGACTCAGTGTGCGGCTATCCTCTGTTTATAATACTCATCGGAGGTGGACTCTATCTCTTCCTCCGATCAGGACTGATTTCGCTTCGCCGTCTGCCTGAGGCGATCAAGGAACTCCGCCGCAAAAGCGATGGCGAGGGACAGATCAGTTCAGCTCAGGCCCTGGCGTCAGTGGTGGCCGCCACAATCGGGCTCGGCAACATCGCCGGCGTGGCCATAGCGCTGGTGGTCGGTGGGCCCGGAGCGATTTTCTGGATGTGGATAAGCGCCATCGTAGGTATGGCCACAAAATATCACGAAGGGGTGCTCGCCATCATGTTCCGCGGCACCGACACCAAAGGCAACCGCCGAGGCGGAACAATGTATATCATTGAAAACGGTCTCGGAGCAAAGTGGAAACCGCTGGCGCTGTTCTTCGCATTGGCCGGCATGGTGGGTACACTCTGCATCATGAACGCCAATCAGCTGACCGAGGCTGTGACAACCGTGTTCACCACCCCTGAAGGGCTCCGCGACAGCGCATTCTTAGGAGTGTTGGCCGGTGCTACGGGATTAAGCCACGCCGAATCGTTCCGTCTGCTCTGTGGCATCGCCATTGCGATAATAGTGGCGCTGGTGGTGTTGGGAGGAATAAAACGCATTGCCCGGGTGGCATCAGTGCTGGTGCCTTTCATGGTGGGAATTTACTTCCTGATGGTCACCTACATCATAGCCACCAACTTCGCAATGGTGCCCCAGGTGCTCGGATCTATATTCCGAGAAGCGTTCAGTCTCGACGCCGGAATAGGCGGACTCATTGGTGTGGCCATCATCGGAGCTCGCAGAGCCGCCCTGGTCAATGACGCAGGTGTCGGCACGGCATCGATCATGCATGGAGAATCAAAAAACAATGAGCCGGTCAGGGAAGGCCTGATAGCCATGCTCGGCCCCAGCATCGACTCCGGACTTGTCTGCACGCTGACAGCCCTGGCGCTCCTCCTTTGCGGCGACATACCCGCAGGGGGCGACATCAAAGGTTTGGAAATGGCCATGGGTGCATTTGCCAGCGCCATCCCCGGCGGACAATATCTGCTGCTGGTGATTGTGCTCTGCTTCGGACTCTCATCAATGTTCTCCTACTCCTTCTACGGCCGCAGCTGCGCCTCCTATCTGTTTGGCGAGGCGAAATCGCAGATCTACACCTACATCTTCATTCTGTCGCTGATTCTTTTCGCCGTGATCCCGCTCAACGCCGCCGTCGCAGTGTGCGACCTCTTCTACGCACTGATGACCATCCCTACCATGATCGCCGTGATTTCCCTCAGCGGCAAGGTCAGAAAGGCCTCCAGGGAGTATTTCAACAGAAAAAAAGAGGAGAGCGCCCCAACTGAAAAGTGATTCGGGCGCATAATGTCCCTGATGAAAGTAGCGCCTCCGAGCAGTGGCTCTTAGCCAAGTTCATAAAAAATTATTATCTTTGCATATCTAAACATAGTTGGTCTCATCCGACTGTGATAATGAATCAATAATTAGATTTCAGGAAACAAGTGAAATCATCTAATTGAACTCAGTTAAACTTTTTACCGAATGTTAATTTTAAGTTCTTTCGTCAACCTTAACGGTCATTTTCGGCTGATTTTGCTTTGATTATCGGTTGTGTAGCTCGCTACACTCCCTCTGCACAAAGCATAATTGTCTCGAAAATGCCTCGTTAATGTTAACGAATAAAATGTTTAAATGAGTTCATTATCTAAAATAAACGTCGATCAGGATAGAACCAATCACATCATGAGTCAAGAAATCCAATATAACAATTACTCCGACCTGTTGAATGTTGCAGATACCCCGTTATTTTTTGATGAGGGTAAACGGGTCACTACAAACGGAAGTTTGAAAGTGCTGTCGCTTTTTTCAGGATGCGGAGGCATGGATTTAGGTTTTGAGGGCGGATTCATCTGCCATAGAAAATCAGTAAACCCCAACTATGACTGGATTTCGAAAGAAGTGAATGACAACTGGGTGAAACTCAACAAACTACGGTTTGAGACGGTTTTCGCTAATGATATTCTCAAGGAAGCTTTCATGACATGGACAAGATATATGTCACGTTTCGGCGTCGACAATTCTGTTTTTCATTCCGAGAGTATAGTTGACCTTGTGAAATTGCATAATTCAGGAGTTAACGTATTCCCTGCAGACATAGATGTTGTAACCGGTGGATTCCCTTGTCAGGATTTTAGTGTCGCGGGGAAACGCAAGGGATTCGAATCTTCCATGGGGCATAATGGGAAAAAGACTGATGGAAGTCTGCCTACTGAAGAAACACGCGGGAAACTGTATTACTGGATGAAACAGGTTATTGACATAGTCAAACCTAAGGTGTTCATTGCCGAAAATGTCAAAGGCCTGGTTTCGCTTGGCGACGTGAAGGAAATAATTCAGAGCGATTTCGCATCGGCAGATGGTAATGACTACATAGTGCTTCCTCCTCAAGTGCTTGACGCAGGGAATTTCGGTGTGCCTGAAACCCGGGAAAGGGTGATTTTTATTGGAATAAGAAAGTCTGCGCTGCGCGAAGAAGCCCTCAAGGCGCTTTCATCTGCAAGTATTCCTCCGGAATATGATCCCTATCCAAAGCCATCGCATAATCATAGCGCGAACGACCCATCGCTGCTTGCTCCGGTCACTTGCCGGGATGTTTTCGAGGGACTTCCGGAACCGGAACATTCAACCGACCTTTCTCACCGGACATATTCAAAAGCTAAGTACATGGGTTCCCACTGTCAAGGGCAAAGTGAGGTGAATTTGGATGGACTGGGGCCGACCATCCGGTCTGAACATCATGGAAACATCGAATTCCGCCGCCTGTCACATGAACATGGTGGCCGCAATATTGATGAACTTGAGAAGGGTATGACCGAAAGGAGGCTCACGCCAAGAGAGTGTGCTCTTATTCAGACATTCCCGCCGGATTATCCCTTTATCTACTACAAGGGCTATACAAAGACTCCTGCCGTAAGTACTTCGGGAGCTTACAAAGTGATAGGGAATGCCGTGCCACCGATGTTGGCATACAGCATAGCCTATCGCCTTCAATCACTATGGAACGTTTTTTTTAAAGAATAGAATTGGAAAACAATATAATCGCAATCAGAAGCGTGGATGTCACTCGGGCTGATGAGGCTTTCAAGAGTCTGATGACGCGTACGGAGTGCTTGATGAACGAGATTTCGCATAATGACCGTAATTCGTTCAAGAACATCTCGCCGGCAGCTCTGGAGGAACTTTCCTTAAATTACATAAAACAGGCGAGTATAGATTCTCCATTCAATCCTGACAATATACATCTGATTTCAGGGCAGAGGTTTCCTGACATTGTGGCGGAAACATTTTATGGTGTAGAGGTCAAATCAACAAACAAGGATCATTGGACTTCAACCGGAAGCAGCATAATTGAGTCGACCCGTCAGGACTTGGTTGAGCGCATCTACATGCTTTTCGGAAAATTGGGAGGGGAAATAGCCGAATTCAGATGCCGTCCTTATCAGGATGTCCTTTCGGAAATTGCCGTCACCCACTCTCCGAGATATCTCATTGACATGCGGTTGAATGAAGGTGAGACGATTTTCGACAAGATGGGAGTTGAATATGATTCATTCCGCACATCGCCCGAATCAATCGATATAGTCCGTAAATATTATCGCGAGAAGGCCAGAAAAGAAAATCGCTATGAGATGCCATGGTGGATAACAATGCAGGATGAAGCGCATTCCTTCAATATACGGATATGGAATTCTATTCCCGCTCATGAAAAATTGCACTTGAGAGCGTTATGTCTCATTCTTTTCCCTGAACTTCTGACTCCAAAATCATCATGGACAAAGTATAATAACGCATCTCTTTGGCTTTGTTCCCGTTATCAGATTGTTCATCCTAACATAAGGGATGTTTTCTCTGCTGGAGGTAGGATAACGACGGCTGACGGTGTTGAGCTGATGAGGCCTGTATCTAAGATTTACCGTACGATAGTTTCAAGTGCTCCCATGATCAAGCATATTTTATCATGTCCGGACGATGACCTCGTCAAGCAAATTTCTGAGTTCAATCCAAAGCTGCTTTCTGACGGACTCGACCTTTATGACAATTGGGTTGAGATGTGTGATATGATTGCCCGGAATGATAACGTGTCCCAACTGCGGTATTGGATTGAAAATAATTCGGTTCTCGAATGATAGAAATATAGCGCGTTAATTCGTGAAAACTTAAACCATAATTCGGCAACATATCCACGTAACATAAACGCGGGTTGGCTATAAAATTAGCCAATCCGCTTATTTTTAGCCTAATTGATTTGGTGGTCTCAAAATTTCAGTGTAATTTTG
>JAXJVW010000114.1:0-5752 GCA_036308365.1 Muribaculaceae bacterium | reverse complement strand
CTTCCCGGGCCTGCGCCACCAGTGAGTCGGCAGCTTTTTCCGATTCCGACATGCCACAGCCGGACAGTGTCAACGCCGCGAGCGTCAGAGCAGCTCCGGCGAGATTAATTACTTCTTTGTACATTGCTTACACCATTAATAGATTTGAGTTTGTCGATCACCCGTTTCAGGGCTGCATCGTCGGTGGAGCATACCACCACGTAGCCCTGGAACAACGACCCGCACGAGTCGACCGAGATGTTTCGGAGTGTGATTGATTTTTCCTTGTTTATGATTGATGTTATGTTAGTCACTATGCCGATGTCGTCGCGCCCCACGATAGAGATCATCGCAATGGTGTGGTCGCCTTTACCCGACCATTTCACGGGGATGAGCCTGTAGGGGTATTTCGATTTTATGTGGCGGGCGTTGGGACACGACTCACGGTGGATGTTGATCGAGCCGTCGGCCGAGATGAATCCGAACACCTTGTCGCCGAAGCCGGGGTTGCAGCAGCGTGAGAACTTGTAGTTCAGCCCTTTGACCTCGTTGTTGCCGATGATGAGCACGTCGGACTGCGAGGTTTCGCGGTCGTCGTCGGCGGGCTGATGATATGTGAACTCATCGGCCGAGCGTGTTTCGGCCACCGGTGCCTGAGCCTGCTGGTTCATTTCGAGATACTTCTCGATCACCTCATTGACATCGAGCTGCTGGTCGGAGATAGCCACATAGAAATCGGTGACCGTCCGGTAGCCGAGTTTTTTTATCATTTTCATCATCAGGGCCTCCTCCATGTCGATTTTGCGGTTTTTGAACCGTCGTTGCAGGAGTTCCTTAGCCAGGTCGGCGCTCTGTTTGTTGCGTTCGTTGATTGTCTGGCGGATTTTGTTTCTGGCTTTCGAGGTTACCACGAAGCTGAGCCAGTCGAGTTTAGGCGACTGCTGCGACGATGTCAGAATCTCCACGGTGTCGCCGCTCTGTAGACGGTAGTTGATTTTTTTGTTCACCCCGTTGACCCGGCCTCCGGTGCACTGGCATCCCAGTTTTGAGTGGATGTGGAAGGCGAAGTCGAGCAGCGATGCCCCCAACGGGAGTTTGTAGAGGTCACCCTTGGGGGTGAACACGAACACCTCCTTTGAGTAGATGTCCATTTTGAAGTTGCGGATCAGCTCGAACGGACCCGACTCGGCCGCCTCGAGGATGTCGCGCACGTTGTTCATCCATAAGTCGAGGCTCCCTTCGCTCTTTATTCCTTTGTAGCGCCAGTGGGCCGCCAGGCCTTTTTCCGCAACGAGGTCCATGCGGCGTGTGCGTATCTGCACTTCGACCCATTTCGCCTCGGGCCCTTTGACCGTTATGTGGAGCGACTCGTAGCCGTTGCTTTTCGGGATAGATATCCAGTCCTTGAGTCGGGCCGTGTTGGGGACATACATGTCAGTGACCACCGAATATGCGAGCCAGCAGTCGCTTTTTTCCTTTTCAGGAGGTGTGTCGATGATAATGCGTATGGCGAATAGGTCGTAGATTTTCTCCACGTCGGTTTTCTGTTTCTGGATTTTGTTCCAAATGGAGTAGATTGACTTCGTTCGCCCCTTGATTTCAAATTTCAGTCCTGTGTCGATCAGTTTCTGACGCAGCGGTGCGATGAACGATTCGATGTAGGCGTCGCGCACCTTTTTCGTTTCGTTGAGTTTATGGGCTATCTCCGTGTAGACCTCGCGGTTGGTGTATTTCAGCGACATATCCTCCAGGTCGGATTTTATGGCGTAAAGCCCCAGTCGGTGGGCCAGCGGAGCGTAGAGATAGTTCGACTCATAGGCCACATCCTGGACAAACGAGGTGTTCGGGTGGTGGTTTATTCGACGCATCAGTGCCAGACGGTCAACGATCATGATTATAATCACCCGGATGTCGTCGGCGAAGGTCATCAGCAGACGTCGGAAATTCTCGCTTTCCACGGCGGCCCTGTGGGAGTAGAGCGTCGACACCTTTATCAGTCCTCTGACGAGTTTGAGCACGTCGTCGCCCCACTGACGGGTGACCTCGGCCTCGGTGATGAAGTTTCTGGCCACCAGCGGCTGGAGCAGGATGGCGAGGGTCATGTTGCGGTCGGGCGACAGTTTCTCGGTCAGAATCATGGCGGTGTCCATATTGTGGAGCAGGGGGTTGATTCCGTATTTGTCGCGTGCGTAGTGACCAGCGGCGATACCGTCGGCAATCAGTTTTTTGAGCCTTGGGGCGTCGTCGGAGTCGGCCACCTGCATGGTGAGCGCCGACAGCCTGCGATAGATTTTCAGGAACTGTTCCTGTTCGGTAGGGAGGAAATATGTTTCAGCCATAACTCAGAGGTTTTGAATGAATAATTGTTCGGGCATAGTGTGGAGAGAGGTCATGAGACGGGCTTTTGCGACCGTTGCATGCGCTCACGTTCGCGCCGCTGCAGCCCTTTGCTGTAGTAGTCAATGAGCAGTGTTGTGGCCGGCAGAGCTATAATGAGCCCTATCAGACCGAGCAGTGTGCCCCACACCGAAATCGACAGAAGGATTATCGCGGGGTTGAGGCCCATGGCCTTACCCATGATTTTGGGAGTCAGATAGAGGTCGGCTGTTGCCTGCACCACGGCGTAGACGGCCATGCATTCCCACCAGAGAGTCCAGAAATCAACGTGGATGTCGACCGAGTAGACCAGGCATAGCAGGGTCACCGGAATGATGGTTATGAACTGCATGTAGGGGATCATGAAGAGCACGCCGATGCTCATGCCAATGACAATGGCCAGGGGGATTCCGACGATGGAGAATCCGATGCTGTAGAGCACCGCCACGATCAGGGCAATCAGAGCCTGTCCGCGGAAATAGTGGTTCATGCTTGACTTCACCGCGTTGCCCAGACCGAACACCCGTTTGCGATACTGCATAGGCACGAGCGAGCGGAAACCCCGCATCAGGTCGTCGTAGTCGATCATGATGAAGATGACATAGATGAATGTCAGGAGCCACTCCAGGAGGTCGAGGATTACGTTGACGCTGCTCGACACGACGCGCCATGAACCGTTGATCATTTTCAGATAGTCCTGGTTTGAGAGTTGCGAGGCCATCTCCTCGAAGTTGATGTTGTCGCGGAGAAACTTGTGGAGCTCCTCAGGGAGCAACGGAGTGCTGACGTCGCTGGTGGCATATTGTTTGAGGAGTGTGCCCACCTGCGACATTTCCGTCACCAGCGACGGGAGGATGAAGTAGGCCAGCAGCGACAGCACCGTTGTCAGCTCGAAGAGCGTCACAAAAACCGGCAACGCCCTACCCTTCAGGTGGAGCAACGCCCGGTTGTATTGCACCAGCGGCTCAAGGATGTAGGCGATGAGGCATCCCAGCAGAAACGGGAGGAGGACATCCTTCAGCGTTTTGATAAGAATCACGGCTACAACTATCGCCGCCACTGTGATGAGCAAGCGGACCACCCTGTCAAAAGTAAACGGTTGTTTCGTCAGCATAGCGATGAGAATGAATAAGTTATCGTTAAGGGCATGCTTGAGAGGAGACCGGGACATGCACCGGGCGGCGTCGGAATAACCCGTGTGTGGGGGTGTTTGTAGCCTCAGCCGGTCAGCCGGTTAGCACCGTCAGGCCATCGACGAGGCAACGCGGTGAGAGTGCGCCGGCAAGGTCAAAAGCCATCGGCCCGGTTATCAAGAGCCGCTTAAAACTACAAACTTACAAAAAATTATTCCTACTTTAAAAGATTTTGAGTAAATTTGCACTATAAAAGTGTAATTTTTAATTATATTCACATAACAGATTAATGCAAACAAAAGTTCAACAACACTTGAATGACAAGGCCTGGGCACGATGGACCGCGCTTGGTCTGCTGGCCTTCGCCATGTTCTGTTCATACATTTTTATGGACATACTCTCTCCGATCAAGGATTTGCTTCAGTCCACCCGCGGGTGGGATTCCACGGCTTTCGGCACCATGCAGGGGTCGGAAACGTTCCTGAACGTGTTTATCTTCTTCCTGATATTCGCGGGTATCATCCTAGACAAGATGGGGGTGCGTTTCACCGCCCTGCTGTCAGGCGCGGTGATGCTCGTTGGTGCCACCATCAACTGGTATGCTCTGACCGACATGTTCATCGGGAGCAGTCTCGACGTGTGGTTCACCAATCACCTCAACTATATTCCGGGCTTTCAGGAGCTTGGGATAGCCCCATTCTATGAAGGTATGCCGGCGTCGGCGAAATTCTCGGCCGTAGGGTTCATGATTTTCGGCTGTGGCGTAGAGATGGCCGGTATCACCGTCAGCCGCGGCATCGTGAAATGGTTCCAGGGTCGCGAGATGGCTCTCGCCATGGGCTCCGAGATGGCGTTGGCCCGATTAGGTGTTGCCACCTGCATGATATTCTCACCGATGTTCGCCGAACTCGGAGGTGTTGTCAGCGTTTCACGTTCGGTTGCCTTCGGAGTGATACTGCTGATGATCGCGCTGATCATGTTCGTTGTCTACTTCTTCATGGACCGCACGCTCGACCGTCAGACCAACATCAAGGAAGAAGGCGACGAGCCGTTCAAAATCAGCGACTTAGGCAAGATTCTGAGCAGCAGCGGTTTCTGGCTTGTGGCACTTCTGTGCGTGCTCTATTACTCAGCTATCTTCCCGTTCCAGAAATATGCCGTCAACATGCTTCAGTGCAATCTGGCGTTCACCGATGTTCCGGCCGACTCATTCTGGGCGTCGGACACTGTTACGCTCATCCAGTATGTCATCATGATTGTTGTGGCCGCAGCGTCGTTCGCAAGCAACTTCTCAAAGAAAAAAGCGCTGAAATACAGCATGCTCGCGCTTGCCGTGGTTTCGCTGGTTGTGTTCTGCTACATGGGCTACATGCGTCAGTCGGCGAGCACCATCTTCGCCGTGTTCCCGCTGTTAGCTGTCGGCATCACCCCGATTCTGGGCAACTATGTCGACAACAAAGGCAAGGCCGCTTCGATGCTCGTGCTCGGTTCGCTGCTTCTGATTGCGTGTCACCTGACGTTCGCGTTCATCCTGCCCCAGTTCAAGGACAGCCCCGTTGCCGGAGTCAGCATCGCCTACCTGACCATTCTGGTTCTCGGTGCGTCGTTCTCACTTGTTCCCGCATCGCTCTGGCCCAGTGTCCCCAAATTGGTTGACTCCAAGATCATCGGATCGGCCTACGCCTTGATTTTCTGGATTCAGAACATTGGTCTGTGGCTCTTTCCTCTGCTTATCGGCAAGGTACTGGACTACACCAACCCGCAGGTTGCCGAGAGTATCGCCAACGGCACCATGAGCGCCGAGGAAGCCGCCGTCAGCTACAACTACACCGCACCGTTAGTGATGCTCGCCGGACTGGGTGCCGCGGCACTCGTGCTGGGTCTGGTGCTGAAAGTGATCAACAAGCGACAGAACCTCGGACTTGAGGATCCCAACATCAAACCGTCGGCCGAAGTGCTTGAATCAGAGGCTGCTTCGCTCGGTGATGAATAAGAAATTACTGAACCAAAATAAAAAAAATCATTTTTATTGAACCATTTCAAAGTCACTGTTGTTATACTATCAAACATAGCAAGAAATGTGATAATGATTGGTTTATAACGAAACAAAGGCTGTCGCGATGACAGCCTTTTTTCGTTTGTCAGAGTGGCAGGAGGATGATGGCAAGCAAGGTTTGGTCCTTATGATAAGTAACTGTTGAAAATTTTTTTATATTAACCGGTGAACTTATTTTGATATTTCTCCGGCGTAATTTTTAAATCTT